>NZ_JBFADP010000032.1:0-98656 GCF_040641415.1 Streptomyces sp. NPDC020875
CCAAGTCCGACCAGGACCCCGCCCAGTGGCTGCCGCCGTCCAACGGCGCGATCTGCCGCTACACCTCGGAGTGGCTGGCCACCAAGCTCCGCTGGGGTCTCACCGTCGACCGGACCGAACAGACCCGGCTGTTGGAGCTGGCCGCCGACTGTTCCGGTGACCACGTGACGTACGAACCGGCGCCGTAACGTTCCGCCGCCGTTCCGGCCCCCCGGTCGGCCCACCACCACGGTGGCCGCCGGGGGGCCGGGCCGTGTCCCGGGCTGTTCGCGGGCCGTTTCCCGGGCCGGGCCGTTTCCCGGGTGGTGTCCGTGAAGTCCCGCCCGGCCCGCGAGGTCAGAGCCGGGACGGCGGTACGTCGGCGACGACCACGTACAGGGTCACCGCCGCGAGGAACGGCCCGTCCGAGGCGAGGGCGTCGAGCCAGCGGCGCCCCTGCTCCCGGGTGAGATATCCGGCGTCGACCGCCCGTTCGGTGTTGCGGTGCAGCCCCAGTACGTCGTCGGCGGCCCGGACGTCCCGGAAGACCGAGGTCACCGGGATGACGGTCGGGACGTCGAAGCCCGCCGCCAGCGCCAGCCTGGGCAACTGCCGCCCCAGGACGCCGTTGCGGACGATCCGGTCCGTGATGTGCCGGGTCCAGGCGCGGGCCGTCTCCAGATCGGGATGGTCGAAGGCGAGGGTGTCCCAGTCGGGTTCGGCCGTCACCAGCCGGCCGCCGGGCCGGAGCACCCGCCGCACCTCGGCGAGTACGGCCGCCGGATCCTCGACGTGCTGGAGTACCCGGTCCGTACGGGCCCGGTCGGCACCGGCGTCCGGGAGCGGCAGTCGGTGGACGTCCCCCAGCCGGACTTCGACGTTCCCCGCGGCCTGCCCCTCGGCCTCTTGTGCGACCCGCTCCCCGGCCCGGGCCACCATCTCCCGGCTGGCGTCGATCCCGATCACGGTGCCCTCGGGGCCGACGGCCCGGGCCAGGGACAGCAGATCGGTACCGGGACCGCAGCCCAGATCGACGACGGTATGACCGGCGGAGGCCCGGAGTTCACACAGGGCGAGATGTTTGTATGACCGGCCCGCACCCGCCGCGACCCGGTCGAGGTAGTGGATCTCGTCGGGCGGGGCGGTCTCGAAGACCTGTCCGCTGACCCGTTCCATGGTCCGGGCCTCGGCCTTGAGGACGTCCCGGCCCCGGCCGGTGATCCGGTACGGCCGCCTCCGCTCCCGTACCTCCATCGGTTCGACCAGCCCCTTCCGCTCCAGCCGGGCCAGCGCGCCGTAGAGGCTGCCGGAGCCGAGCCGTTCGCCGGAGAGCTTCTCCACGGCGGAGTTGACGGCATAGCCGTGCAGGGGGCCTTCGGCGAGGACGGTCAGGACGAGGGTCTGTGCGTCATGGGTCCGCATGGTGGCGATAGTACGTGGCACGTACTACGCGGCGCGAGGCATCCCTCGTACGGCTGTCCTCACACATCCCCGAGGCATAACCCCGCGGGCGCCGGGCAGGGGCGGGTCAGGCCCCGCCGCGCTCCCCCCTCGCGGTGGGGCCGCCCCCTTTCCCGCGTACCGGACCGAACTTTCTCGCGAAGGCCGCGCATTCTTCATATGAGAATGCGAAAGAAGACCGCCTTCATCGCAGTATCGTTTCCCCCTCCACGACATGCGGAATAATCGCCAGGGGAAAGCACTCGCCCCCTCCGACCTGCCCCCACCTGCGATGCGACCCGGCGTGAACGGCCGGAGAACGGCGCGGAAACCGGCGCCCGGAAGCTTTCCGTCCGCCCGAAGCGCAGAAGTGCGCCGCCGCCCCGGGGTTGGCGTCCGGGCCGATGAACGGGAAATTCGTCGGGCGGGAAATATGCCCGCCGGGGTCGTCGAAACCGATCGGTACCGACGCCTGTCCGCGCTTTCACGGAGGTTCCATGTCAGCCTTGCGTGCCCGAACCACCCTCGTCGCCACGGCCCTCGCGCTCGCCGCGACGGGTGCCGTACTCGCCGCGCCCGCGCAGGCCGCCGCGCTCAGCCGGTTCGACAACGGCAGCTTCGAGTACCCGCTCGCCCCCGCGAACTCCTTCTCGACCCATCCCGCGGGCAGCCTCCTCGGCCCGTGGCGGGTGGGCGGCGGCGGTATCGACCTGATCGACAACGGCTTCTGGCAGGCCGCCGAGGGCGATCAGTCGATCGACCTCAACGCGGGTGCGCCGGGGTCGGTGACCCAGACGTTCACCACCGTGCCCGGGCGGACGTACACCGTCAGCTACTCCCTGGCGGGCAATGTCGACGGCAACTCGCAGCCGGTGGTGAAGACCGGGCGGGTGCTGATCGACGGCCAGAACTTCCAGGACTTCAGCTTCGACGTGACCGGCAAGACCAGGCCGGCCATGGGGTATGTGAACCGGCAGTTCGACTTCACCGCGGGCGCGGCGGCCACGACCCTCGCCTTCGTCAGCGGGACGCCGGGCGCGCACGGCCCGGCGATCGACAATGTGCAGGTCAAGTCGGCCTGTTGCGGCTGTTCGTCGTCCTGCTGACCGACGTCTCGGTACGGTACGGGCTCCGCGCCTCCGGGCACGGGGCCCGTCCCCGTGCCCCCGTCCTGTCCCGTCCCGTCCCTGGGGGTCACCCCTCCAGCAGGCTGGTCTCCGGGTCCCGGTCGGTGAGGCAGTACAGGCCCCCCGCCGGATCGCGCAGTACGGTCCAGTGCTCGAAGACCCCCACCACGGTCGCGCCCAGCGCCTCGTGCGCGACGGTCGACGCGGCCCGGTCCGCCGCCGAGAGGTCGGGATGCGCGCCCGCCTCCCTGGGCTCGTCCAGCCGCTGGAGCAACAGCCGTATCGGCAGCTGTCCGTCCGGGGCCTGGACCGCCCGGTACTCCGCCCGGGGGGCGATCAGCAGCGGCCAGCCGGTGACGGCGCTCCAGAACGCGGTCTCCTTCTCGTATATCTCCGGCGTGATATCGAGACAGATCTGGTCCAGCCGGGTCCCGGCATGGGTGTCGGGCCGCCGGGACTCGCCGTGCCACTCCACCGCACAGAACGCCTGCCCGCCCGGGGACGCCAGCACCACGTAGTCGTCGTACTCCACGACGATCTCGGCGCCCTCGGCGACGGCCCGCGCGGCGAAGGCGGCCACCTCCTCGACATGGAAGTCGGGATGCGCCCCGCGCGTCCCGTCGTCCCAGGCCCCGACGCCCTGGAGCCGTACGTACGGATCGGCGACGGCGGCGTCGGGCAACAGCGTCGCGAACTCCCCGTACGAACCTCGGCGCGGGGAGAGTTCGGTCCCGGTGACCGCCGTCCAGAACTCCGCGGCGGCGACGAAGCGCTCCCGCGGCCGGTCCACGAACAGGCTCGTCCAGCGGATCATGGTGCTCCCCTCGTACGGCGGACTCCCTGCCGGAAGGGTAGGCGCCGGGCCGGGACCCGTGCCCCGATCCGCCGTGATACCGGGTCGATCACCCCACCTGTCCGGATCGTCGTTTGAGTACGGATGCTCATGTCAGCACCCGGTGATGATCGAAAACTTGCAGCATGAAGCGATTCGACGCCCCCACGACGAGCACCGCCCGTACCGCCCGCACCAGCCGCCGTTCCCGCCTCGCCCTGGCGAGCACGGCCGTCGTCGCGGTCCTCGCCCTCGCCGCCTGTGGCACCGACAAGTCGAACGCCGACGGCGCGATGAAGGAGACCGTACGGACGGGAGCCGGTGCGCAGACCCAGCCGCAGACCCAGGCCACGGTGGCGGCTGCCGAGAAACAGCAGCCGCACGAGGACGACACCAACGCGGACTGGTCGTTCTTCGAAATGCTCAACGAGGTCTCGGACCCCTGCTACCCGGACCCGGTCCCGGTCCCGCCGGCCCCCGACGAGCCCCTCGGACCGGACGAGAAGCCGCCGACCCGCCCGGTACCGCTCCCGGTCGACCACACCGCCCCCGTCCCCGAGCAGCCCGACACCATCGAGCCGCCGGCCGAGCTGTCCGAGGCGGAGCAGTGCGCGGGCAAGCGCCACGCGGACCGCATCACCAAGGCCCTCGCCGGCAAGTCCACCGCGCCCGACCAGGTGCGCAAGGTCCTCAACGGCCTGAAGTACGACAACGAGCGCATCCACGCCCTGAAGCGCACCGGCGACACCACCGCCTTCGCCCTCGACCTCCGCTTCATGGGCAGCAACCTCGCCCTCACGGCGAAGGTGAACGCGAAGGGCACGACGGTGGAACCGTTCTGGGCCAATGAGTCGGGCCGGTTCGTCCTGGCGGAGACCGCCTCGCGGTAGCCGGAATCGGCGACAGGGCCCGTGAACCGGTCCGGTCAACGGGCCCTGCGAACGGGCCCGGTGAGTGGCCCCGGTCAACGGGCTCGGTCAGCGGGCTCGCGAACGGGCGGGCCCGGGACGCCCCGGACCCGTCCCGCTACTCGGGCCGCGCGGCGGTGACGACGTAATAGTCGAGGATGCCCCGCTCCCAGGCGTGCCGGAAGTTCCGGGGCCAGCTCCCCGGCGGCCACCAGCGGGCCAGCCAGAGATCCCAGCCCGGCCAGACCCGGTCCCCGATCGACTCGACGCGTACGTCGTCGAAGCCCGCCCCGGTCAGCGCGGCCACCAGCCCGCCGACCGGGCGGGCGATGTCGAGTCCGCCCGCGAAGGTCTCCAGCAGCCCGGCGAGCTGGCCGGGCCGTACCGGGGCCTCGTCCACCGTGAAGAAGCTGGTCACCCCCACCCGGCCGCCGGGCCGCAGGACCCGGGCCGCTTCGGCGGCGAAGGCGTCGAGGTCGGGGAAGTGCTGGGCCGCCTCGACACTGATCACGGTGTCGAACTCGGGCCCGTCCCACGGCATCCGCTCGGCGGCGCCCCGGACGAACCGCAGCCGCCCGGGTTCCGCGCGGAGCAGGTCCTTCTGTGCCTCGCGGGCCCGCCGGAGCTGGTCGGGGTGGATATCCATGCCCGTGATCGCGGCGGGCCCGTACTCCCGCAGCGCCACCGCGCACCCCATCCCGAGACCGCAGCCGACCTCCAGGATCGAGCCGCCCGCCGGTGGCGCCAGCGCGTCCAGCACTCTGCGGTACAGATCCTCCTGGCTGCGGACCCGTTCCGCCTCGCCGAGCGATCCGCCGAGGTCGATGCCGTGCCAGTAGCCGAAGTTGATGAACCCCCCGGCGAAGATCGGCTCACGGCTCAGATCCCCCGCGCCGTACGCCTCCCGTACCGCCGGTCTGATCGCGGGCCAGGCCCCGTCGTCGTCCGCCTTGTCCGTACCGTCCGTGCCGTCCGTCACCCTGCCGCACCTCCGCGAGCGCGATCACCGTGCCGCGCGCGGCTCTCCCCGGGCGGCCGGACCGGGAGATCACTTGCCCGACGGCGCCCCGGCCGAAACGCCGGGGCGGATGATCCGCGCGTGATCCGGCCTACGGTCGCCCCGGCCCGGCCGCGTACTCCAGCGGCGGCGCCATCGCCCGTACGTCCGCGTTCTCCCCCACCCACAGGCCGATGTACAGGGCGGCGGTCGCCTCCAACAGCCCCGCGCGCTCCAGCCCACCGGCGGCCACCGGCTCGCAGCCCGCGTCCCGCACCAGTTCCCGGACCCGTACGAGTGCCGGCTCGTCGTCCCCGCAGACCGGCACGGCCAGCGGACGGCCGTCGAACACCGGCGGCCGCATCCGCCAGACGTCCACATGGCAGAGGTTGAACGCCTTCACCACCCGCGCCCCGGGCGCGGCGTCGGCCAGCAGCCGGGCGGCCGAGGGCCCGCCGCCGGTCAGCAGCCGGAACCCGGGCCCGACCGGATTGGAGCAGTCGACCAGGGCCTTCCCCGCCGGCTCGTCCCGGAGTCCGCGCTCCTCCGCCTCCAGAACGGCGCAGGAGTGATGCGCGACCAGGCACACGACCCGCTCGTCGGCCCCCTCCTCGTGCCGGAGGAAACGGGCCCCGTCGAGCGGATGAAAGCCTGTGGCAGCGATGGCCGGCGCGTACCCGATGTCATGCAGCACGGCGGCGGCCTCCAACAGCGCCGCGTCCCCACCGAGCACCGGCGCGAGCGACCGGGCCCGCTCGGCCACCCCCAGGGAGTGCGCCCAACGGCGCGGCAGCGTCGGGGAGAGCATCGATTCGGAGAGCGCGTACGCCCACTGGGTCAGCTCCATGGAGAGCAAGGCTAGGACCTGCCCCGAGGCGGCACGCGACGACTGATATCGATGATGTGGTCGGGGCAGGTGACGCGCCCGGGGTGGACCTCGACGGGGGCGCTGGTCGTTCTCCGGCAGACCTGGCATTCCGCGGTGACGGGCGACGGTGGCCCGGCGAGAAGCCCGTCCCGGGTCACCGGATCCACGTCCACGCCGGTCCGGGCCGGGCGGCTCGTACGGCCACGGGCTGCTCGAAGTGGACCCCGTCGGGAGCGATGATCACCCGGCGGGGAGCGGCGGATCGTTGCCGGAGGATGTTCCGGGCTTCGGCTCGGCCGGGGCTGGTCCAGGGCCGGGCCCAGGGGTCGGTCCGGGGCGGCGGAACGACGACGATCACCGTGTGACGGCTTCGACGCGGCTCCAGTAAAGCCCGCACGGCGGCGACGAGGCTGAGGATAAGGTCACGCATACGACAGGTCAGCTCCTTCGGAGGGCTGGTCGGTTGAGCCCCGATGGACCGTTGCGAGCGGTCGGTCGGGGCGTCTTTGCTTTGTGGGGGCCCGGCCCCGTGCCGCGGGGGATCGGTTGTACGGGGCCGGGACCCTTTCCCGAGTCCGGGGCGTGGGGCCACCGAACCCGGGAGCCTTCAGACCCGCCGGGGCCGGGACGGGGCCCGCATACGCGGCTTGGGGCACTCCGGGTGCGCGTAGAGCGACGGCCGAGACCCGGAGGCGGAGAACCCGAGCATCAACAAGGTCTCCTCGGTCCGCTCCACCAACCGCTCGCAGTACACGCAGTACTCCGGAAACCCACCGGACACCGGGGCGGGGCTACCGGACATCGTCCACCTCGGGTGTATCGGGGCAGACAGAATTGCCACAACGGCACGGAGGCCAATCAAACACGGAACTGCCCAGCGGGCTCGGCCCCTCAGGTGCCTCGACGACACCCCACTGCTCCAGGGTCCGTCGGCTGGACACCGAGCCGGTCAGCCCCGGGAGCGGCGTCACCGAGGCATCCGCCAGCTTCCGCCGTCGATCCCGGTCCCCAGCGGTACGACGCGGACTCATCCGGCATCACCCGCCTGCCTGCCCGCGAGCAGCCGTCCGAGCAGGTCGCGCAGGGCGACCGCCTCGTCGGCCGTCATCAGGAAGGGGACGGAGTCGACCCGGCCGTTCCACTCGCACAGGATGAGGGGAACGGCCAGACGCCCCGCCTCGGTAAGTTCCACCCTGCTTCCCTCGGGAAGCCTCAGATGCCGTCTCTTGACCGATAAGAGCGCCGAAGCGTCACCGGATTCATGACTCATTGCCATGGCTCAGAACGCTAAGGGCATTTCACCGTCGCCCCCTTGAGGAATATTCAGGGCTGAGCAGCGCTCAGGGTGTACGAATCATCACGCGGCCAGCCCGATGTGCTGGGCGACCTGCCGGAGGTCATCCCACCACAACGGCTTCTCCCGCTTGAGCAGCTCCGCGACCGCCTCACGGACGAGAGGCGAGAACCTGATCTCTTCCGGTGACTGCTGCATCAGCTTTCCGAGGATGTGTACGGTCGCGTAGTCGTCACGCTGGATCCGGTTGAGGTTCATCACCTCGATGAGATACCTCGTCCGGCGTTCCAGTGGAACCCCCGAGCTGATCCGTACCGTGTCCGCGACTCGTAGCGCCTCGCCCGGATCTCCGTCCTCCGCCATCAGATGCACCTCGTGCATGGCGACGTTCGTGGGTCCGAAACAGGTGTGCCAGTGGTTGAACTCGGAGGTGACCTTCCTCGCCGCACGTCGGGCGCCTTGGTAGAGGTCCCAGCCCATCAGCGACTTGTTGGCCCGTACGGCGGCGACCGCACCCTGAAGATGGAGTGCGCCATAGGCCGACCAGTGTTCGACGGGCGATTTCTCGTCCGGCTCACAGCGGGCGATGGTCTGCCGGGCCAGTTCCAGACTGTCCGACACATCGCCCGCGGACGTCAGCACACAATTCAGATTCCAGGCCGCCGCCGCCAACAGGGCCGGGTCACCGGTTCGCTCGGCGAGTGCCAGCCCGCGGTCAGCCGCGACACGGGCCGATGTCGTTTCGCCCACCCGACGCAGCCACACTTGGTGCAGGCCATAGAGACTGACCAACTGCCGGAGAACCCGGGTCTCCTCGCCCTCGGAAGCGTCGCGCAAGGTGGCGTGCCCCTGGCCCAGAAGCGTCGCGAGACGCGCCCCGACATCCCGGTATCGGGCCACGGCCTGGGTCTCGTACACCTTCCACGCATCCGTGACGGAGGTCTCGAAGTCATCCGCCCCGATCCCGTCTGCCCGAAGCGACAGAAGGGACGCGGGCAAAGACAGGGTCTGCCGAATGGCGGGGACATGTTCGTGCTCCGCCTGGCCGGTCGAGATTCCCGTTACGTAGCCGCCGGTGAGGTCCTCGATACTGCATCGGAGTGCCTGACAGAGCGCTATCAGCACGGGCACCCGGTCGACGGGGATCCGATCGTGCTCGATCTTGTAGACCCAGTTCTCCGACCGGCCGACGAAGTCTCCGAGGACCTTCTGAGACATCCGCCGTTGCTCCCGGAGCCATCGGATCCGCTGGCCGACACTGAACAACTCTCCGTCATACACCATGGCTTGACCATTCGCCGTAGTGGACCAAGTCCCATCGCAGAGCCTATGCCCCCGCGCAGGGGCAGAGGTGATACTTGGCTCCCCTGCCCCATCAGCACCCCGAACGCTCCGACAGCCAGGAGGTAGCCTTGCCCGCCCCCTACAGCGGACTGATCCTCGACTTCGGTGGCGTCCTGACCACCCGGATGCGGCTGAACGGCGAAGCCTTCGAACGGTCCGAGGGGCTGACATCCGGCGCCTACTTCCACGCGCTCAACGATCACCCGGAGGGGGTCGCGGTCTACGCCGCGCTCGAAGTCGGTCAGGCCACCCAGGAGGACTGGAACCGGGTCATCGGTGGAATCCTCGGTATCGACCCCACCGACCTGATGCGGCGCGCCCTCGCCAATCTCCACCCCGAACCTCGGATCGTGGCAGCCGCGCGGCGTGCCCGGGCTGCCGGGGTCAAGCTGGCCATGCTCAGCAACAGCTTCGGTGTCGAGCCGTACAACCCGTACGAGAAACTCGGGCTCTACCAAGACTTCTTCGACGTCGTCGTCCTGTCGGAGGAGGAAGGGATCCGCAAGCCCGCGACCGCGATCTACGAGCGGGCGCTGGAGAAACTGGGCCTGCCCGGACCGGAGTGCGTCTTCGTCGACGACCACGCCCACAACCTGCCGCCGGCCGAAGCCCTCGGTATCCGCACCATCCACCACACCACGGACCCCGGCGCCACGGCGGACCTGCTGGACGACTTGCTTCTCGACGCGCGCCCACCGGGTGAGGTCAACGCCCTCCCGCGTTGAGCCCCGTCACGACGCGCGAAAGTTCCGCGAGGCCCGTCACCCGTAACGTCGGCAGCCGTCGGGCCTCCTCCGTGCCCCACTGGATCGTGGCCCACGGGCCCCGCCGTACCAGCGCCGTCGGCATCCCCGCCGCCACGGCCGGACGGATGTCGTTGTCGACGCGGTCACCGACGTACAGGATCTCCGCCGGGGGAAACGGCACCACGGCGGCGAGGCGGGTGAAGAACTCCGGATCCGGCTTGTGGGCGCCCCAGTCGTCGGACGTGCCGATCAGATCCACGTCCGGCGAGAACAACTCCCGCAGCAGCGCGCCGGACCGTACGGTCTGGTTGCCCGCGATCCCCAGCCACAGCCCGTCCGCCCGCAACCGCGCCAACGTCGGGCGTACGTCGGGATAGAGGTCCCCCTCGCCGAACCATTCCGGCTCCCCCGCCGCCGCCCGCCGCTCCCGCTCCTCGTACAGATCGAATCCGGGCCGGAACACCCGGAACGCCTCCCGGTAGTCCCGCCCCTGGGCGATCACCGCCCCGAACACGGCCGTGAACGTATGCCTCGGCACTCCCAGCCAGTCCGCCCAGGTGCCGTACTCCCGGGTCTCGTCCACCAGACACTCGCCGACATCGAACACCACCGCTCGAATCATGAGCGCCAGCCTAGGAACTCGCCCCGCCGAGCGGGAGGCGAGCCCAGGCCGGCGGGAGTTCGGCCATCTTGTGGGAGCGGCCGCGTCACCTCCACAGTGGAACGACAGACGCCCCCGAGGGAGGCCCCTTGCGACGCCGTGACCTGCTGGCCGGGCTGACGACGACCGCCGTTCTCGGTACGACGTCCTGGCCGGAGGACCTGCTGCCGCACCGGGACGCCCCGAGTGCCGGAGCCGAGCCCACCCGGAAATCGGTCCGCGCCGCGCTCGCCGCGTCGCGGCGGGAGTTCGGGGCCTGCCGCTACGACGCCCTGGCCCGCGCGCTGCCCGCCCGGATCGCTCTCGCCCAGGCCCTGGGCCGGCAGGGCGCCGCCGAGGAGTCGGCCAGCGCCGTGGCCGAGCTCTACAACACGGCCACCCGGCTCTGCATCAAACTCGGCGAGGACGGCCTGGCCGCCGTCACCGCCGACCGGGCCCTGACCGCCGCGCTGTCCGGGGCCGGGGCGCTGACCATCGCCGAAGCGCACCGTATGGTCTCCAGCTCCTGGCGGCGCCAGGGGCACTACGCCCGCGCCACCGAAGTGGCCGTCACCGCCGCCCGGCAGCTCGCGGACGACCGCGCGGCCCCGGAAGCGGAACGCCTCTCCGTACAGGGCAATCTGTACGCGACCGCCGCCTACACCGCCGCCAAACAGGGCGACCGGCACACCGCCCGGGAACTGATCTCCGAGGCGGAGGCCACCGCCACCCGGCTGGGCCGGGACGGTCAGCCGGGTGGCACCACCTTCTTCGGACCGAGCCAGGTCCTCCTGCACCGGATCTCCATCAGCCACCTCCTGGGCGACTGCGGACTGGCCGTCGAACACGCCCGCCGGGTCGACGTCACCCGCCTCCCGTCGCCCGAACGCCGGGCCCGCTACTGGATCGACGTCGCCCGCGCCTTCGACCAGTGGGCCAAACCCGACCGGACGTACCAAGCCCTCCTGGCCGCCGAACGAGCCGCCCCGCAGGAAGTCCGGCGCGGCTCGGTCCGCACCATGGCCACCGGTCTCCTCCGCCACGACCGCGCACTTCCCGGTGTGCTTACCTTCGCCGTCCGCATCGGCGCGCTGAACTGAACAGTCGGCATCGCCCCGGTCACGCTCTCCCACCGCAAGTGGCCTCCCGGTCGGATACGTCCGGCACCAGACAGCCCGACACTCGTTAGAGACTGCGGTTGATCTCGCCATTTCCTCCCCGCGCGTGCGGGGGTGTCCCCAGTCCACTTGGCTGTGAAGGCCAAAACATGCAGTCGTCCCCGCACGAGCGGGGTTGTGTCAGTTAGTGGGCGCCGAACCCTTCGGTTCGGCGCCCACGCGTGCCTGTGGCGGTCCGGCACTGAACCGCACGCTTGATGGCCTCTCGATCACCAGCCCGACTCGCCGATGACAACTGAACAGCCAAGGGGACTGTTCGCCTTGACTGCGTAACCGGCCGACCAGGAGGCCGGTTAGCCAGAAAGCGGGTCGGCAACCGGTCCGTGCTACAAACACTCACGGGAGGGAGCAGGTGAGGATGGAGCCGGGGGATCCCTGGTGGTCCAATCCTGGCTGGTGGAATCTCTTCGTCAGCCTGGTCATCGCTGTCATTTCCTGACACACAGCCCCCGCAGTAGGGCGCACGATGTCAGCTCGTCCTCGGATGAGCTCTCGCAAAGCCTCACAACGCCGAAGCGCCCCACCCGGCCGAAAGCCGGGTGGGGCGCTTCTTCGCAGGTCATCCGGGTGTACCCGGGACCTGGGGCGGTAGGCCGCGTGGGACTCGAACCCACAACCAACGGATTAAAAGTCCGCTGCTCTGCCAATTGAGCTAGCGGCCCTCGGCCCGACCACACCTGAGCATAGCCGGAGCCGGGACCGGAGCCGATCGGGTATCCCGTGGTAGGCGTGTGGCGGGTGGGGAAAGGCCGTCGGCCGGGGCGGCGCATGGCCCCGGCCGACGGCCCTCCGCGTCAGTGGAGCGAGGTGTACTTCTGCCAGCCCGTGCCCACCTGCGTGGGAGCCGCGAACGTGCCCGTACCCGTGCCCAGGTGCTGCCACAGGCGGCCGGACGTGTCGCGGGTCAGCAGGTCCTGGCGGGTGTCCGCGTTCAGGTCGCCGACGCCCGCGAAGGACGTGTGGGTGGTGTGCCAGTCCTTCGCGACCAGGGTCTTCGCGCCCAGCGCCGACTTGCCCGTGCCGTTGAAGCGCCACAGTTCGCCGCCGCCGTCGCGGGCCAGCAGGTCGGCGTGGCCGTCGCCGGTGATGTCGCCGGGGGCGATCAGGGTGAGGCCCTTGAAGGAGCCGGGGAGGCGGACCGGGGACCCCAGGGTGCCCTTCGCCGTCGTCGGGTAGAGGGAGAGCGTGCCGTCCGGCTTACGGGCCAGCAGATCGCCCCGGCCGTCGCCGGTCAGGTCGCCCGCCGGGAGCAGGGTGTCGAAGATGCCGAAGCCCCAGCCGATCCGGACCTTCGGGGACGTCGGGGCCGGGAGCCGGTCGCACGACGGGCCCTCGTGGCGCCACAGTTCACCCGCTGTGGTGCGGACCACGAGGCTGTCGCACCAGGTGTTCATGGTGCCCATGGGGAGCACCGCGTTGATGTTCTTCCAGCCCTTGGAGACCTTCTGGACGGCCCCGCCGGACGCGGCCTTCGTCAGGTTCTGGTGGGACACGAGATCGCCACCGGTACGGGTGACCAGCTCCGGGAGTCCGTCGCTGTTGAAGTCGCGCGGGACGTCCTTGCCGCCGTGCGCGGTCAGCTTTCCGCTGCCGTGGGTCTTGCCGTCGACGGCCAGCCACCACCAGTACGAGCCGTTGCGTACGGTACGGCCCGCCGCGTCCTTGCCGTCCCAGGCGATGTCGAGCTGGGCGCCGGAGCGCCGGATCTCGGTCCGCGTCAGGGTGCGTACGGTGGCGCCCGCCGCGTCCTTGATCGTGATCGACCAGTCGGCCGCCGGGCGGCTGAGCTGCCAGTGGCCGTTCCACTTCGGGTCCTCGGCACCGGCCTTGGTGTCCACGGAGTAGTCGGTCTCGGACTCGATCGCCGCGACCGGGGAGCGCGGCACTTCCACCGGCTTGATCCGGATGCCCTGGTCGGCGTCGGTGTACGCGACGTGGCCGCCGAACTTGTCGACCGTCCACTTGCCGTTCGCGGGGACCGTCGCGAACGGCGCCGTACCGCCGGTGTGCAGGTTCGTCAGCCGGAGCTGCGTACCGTCCCGGCCGACCACGAAGCCGTCGCCGAGGCGCGCCCCGCCGCCCGGAGCCACCGAGGTGCCCTTGCCGGTGGTGCGGTCCAGAACGCCCGCCTTGGTGGTGCCGCAGGCCCAGTAGAGCCAGCGGCCCACGGCCTGGAGGTCGTTCGGTACGCAGCCGGAGCCCAGCTTCAGCTCGGCGCCGGTCTTCTTGGTCTTGAGGTCGTACGGGGCGACGTTCCCGGCGGTCTTCCCGGGCGTCCACAGGGTCGTGCCCCAGACGGACGCCGCCGTTTCCGCCCGCTTCAGCGCCACGTTGTCGGCGTACTGCTGCCGTACGTCACCGATGTACTGACGGCCGTCGCCACCCGTCAGGACCGAGTAGCGGCCGGTGGTCTCGGTGATCCGCACGGGCATGGGTACGTCGACCCACGCAAGGCTCTTGTCACCGTTCGGGATGTGCAGTCCGGCGGAGGTGGCGAAGGCGCTGCGGCCGTCGCCGAGCGAGTGCAGACCGCCCTGGAGCGCCGAGGTGCTGCGGAAGACCGACTCCTGCTTGCCGATGGCCGGGGTCCCGGAGCCGGACAGGTCGTGCTGGTAGAGGGCGGGCAGGTCGGAGCCGGAGTGCGTGAAGTAGCTCAACCGGCCGCCCCCCAGGGCCAGGCCCTGGATCTCCGCGTTCACCTGCGGTACGGCCCGGACCGTCGTCAGCCCGACCGTGCCGTCCGCCGCCGCCGAGATCCGGCGTACGGCCCAGTCGTCGCCGCTGGTCCCGGCGGCGACGAGGACACTGCCGTCGGGCGCGGGGACCAGGTGCTCGGCCGCGTGGCGGATCAGCTCCCGCCCGGTGCCGGTGGTGCTGCCGATCGGAATCGCGTACAGCCGGGCGCCGCGTACGGAGGCACGGAAGTGGGAGTCCAGCCGGCGGCTGAGCACGATCGTGTCACCGACCACCGCGAGCCCGCCGGTGACCAGCTCGGATCCGGCCCGCTCGGGCAGCGTCGTGACGACCGGCGCGGCACCGGGGGTGCGCAGATCGACGGTGGTGACCCGCCGCTGCCACGCGTCGAAGTCGGTGATCACATGGTGCTCACCGAGTCGGCGGAAGCCACCGGAGGGGCTCGGGGGGAGCTCGGTCAGCCGGGCCGTGCGGTAGTCGAGGACGTAGTCGACGATCGAGCCGTTCACCCGGAAGCCGATGACGGCCGCGTAGCCGGTCTGCTCGGCCTCGAGGGAGTCCACGTCCGCCTCGTTGACCGCCGGTACGCCGGTGACCGGTCGCTCTTCGGTGGTGCCGTCGGCGGCGCGGCGCAGGATGCTCATCGAGACGGCGGTGCCCTCGGGGTTCACCCGGTGGACGACGATCGAGTCGGCGGTGTGCGCGCCGCTGTACAGGGCTCCTTGCGGGAGCCGGTAGACCGTGTCCCGGCCGGTCGCCAGGTCGGTGACGGTAACCGTGACCGTGCCGTCGGGCGCCAGGTCCTCGTCGTCCCGGAGGCCGGAGTGGCCCCGGCGCTGTTCCTGCACGGCCGGGACGTCCCGGAACTCGCCGGTGTTCTGGTCGAACCACTGGCGGGCCTTGCCCCGGCCCTCCTCACGGGCCAGATAGCCGGTGGCGCCCGCCTCGCCCAGCACCACCTCACGGGGCAGATAACGCGACTGCGGCGGCAGCACCGCCTCGGCCGAAGCGCCACCGGTCGCCCCCGAAGCGGTCGGCACGGCCGAAGCCGCGGGTGCGGCCGACGCGGCGGGTGCCATGGCGGTGACGAGTCCGGCGCCGACGGCCACCGCGACGGCGGTCGCGACGGTGCGCCGGGGGGCCGTACGAACACGGCCGACGCGGCTGCCGCGACCGGCGCGGTCAGCACCGCCGACCCGACCGACACTGTCGCTGCCGCTGCCGCTGCCGCTGCCGAAACGATTCTGCAAAGAAGTCCCTCCCCAGGGTCCGCACAGATATCGACAGGGGTCGATACGGCGGCATGCGATACGTCGATAGGCCCGGGCGGCAGGAGGAGCGACCGGATACCGGCGCTGCACCAGAGCGGAACTCCCACCTCGGGCGAGCGACAGGATAGCAATCGGCCGAAGTGGCCGAAAGATCTATTACACGGGGATATCCGGCGGTGGTGAGGGAGTTGCGGTCCGGAAGCGGCGGTACGGGACAGGGCCCGCACCCCTCGTGGGGTGCGGGCCCTGTCCGGAAAGCCGGCCGGCGGAAAGCCGGTGTCAGCCGTTGCGCTTCCAGCGCGGCTTGTCGTCGCGGCGGGCGAACGAGCCGGAGGAGCCGGACGTGCTGCCGCCCCGGTGGTCGTCGCGGCGGCCGTACGGGCGGTCCGAGGAGCCGCCGGAGCGGTAACCGCCGGAGGGGCGGTCGTCGCGGCGGTCGCGGTTGAACGGACGGTCGCTGCCCCGGTGGCCGCTGGGACGGTCGTCCCGGCGGAAGCCGCCCGACGGACGGTCGTCGCGGCGGAAGCCACCACGGTCACCGCCGCGGTCGCCGCCCCGGTCGTCACGACGGTCGTCGCGGCGGAAGCCGCCGGAGGGCCGGTCGTCACGGCGGTCACGGTTGAACGGGCGGTCCCCGCCACGGTCACCGCGGTCGTCACGGCGGAACCCGCCACGGTCGCCACGGTCGCCACCGCGGTCGTCCCGGCGGTCGCGGTCGAACGGACGGTCGTCACGGCGGTCACGGTTGTACGGACGGTCCCCGCCACGGTCACCGCGGTCGTCCCGGCGGAAGCCACCGCGGTCGCCACCCCGGTCGTCCCGGCGGTCACGGTCGAACGGACGGCCACCGCCGCGGCGGTCGAAGTTGCCCCGGTCGTCCCGGCGCTCGAAGGACCGCTCGCGCTCCTCGCGCGCCCGGCGCTCCTCGCGCTCCTGCTTGGCGGCGGCAGCGGCGGCCTCCGCCTCCAGCTCGGCCTCGACCGCGCCGGTCACCTCGGCGACCGCGGCCTCGGGGTCGTCGCCCCGCTCGCGCGCGGCCCGGGCCACCAGCCGGTCGGCCTCTTCACGCAGTTCGGCCGCGCGCCGCTGTACCCGCTCCAGCTGCCGGTTGAGGTCGGCGACCTCGCGCTCGGCCTGCTTGGCGGCGTTGTTCGCGGAGTCGGCCTGGACCTCGGTCAGGGACCGGGCGCCGGTGATCTCGGCGACCTCGGGGTCGAAGGCACCCGCGCCGCCCACGATGTGGCGGGAGGCGTCGACGCCCGCGTCCTCCATCAGCCGGAAGATCTGCCGGCGCTGGTGGGGCAGGGAGAGGGAGACGACCGTACCGGAGCGGCCCGCGCGGGCGGTCCGGCCGGAACGGTGCAGGTAGTCCTTGTGGTCACCGGCCGGGTCCACGTTGAGGACCAGGTCGATGCCGTCGACGTGGATACCGCGGGCGGCCACGTCGGTGGCGACGAGCACGTTCACGTACCCGTCCTTGAAGTCGGCGAGGGTCCGGGTCCGGGCGCCCTGCGTCATACCGCCGTGCAGCGCGTCGGCCTTCACACCGGACTCGCGCAGCTGCTCGGCGACGCGGTCGGCGCCGAGCTGGGTACGGACGAAGATGATCGTCCGGCCCTTGCGGGCGGCGATCGCGGACGTGACCGGGGCCTTGTCCTTCGGCTTCACGACCAGGACGTGGTGGGTCATGGTGGTGACATTGCCCTGGGCGCTGTCGACCTCGTGGCTGACCGGGTCGGTCAGGTACCGCTTCACCAGGGTCGCGATCTCGTTCTCCATGGTGGCGGAGAAGAGCATCCGCTGGCCGCCGGCCGGGACCTGGTCCAGCAGCTCGGTGACCTCGGGCAGGAAGCCCAGGTCGGACATCTGGTCGGCCTCGTCGAGGACGGCGACCTGGACCTGGTCGAGGGAGCAGGCGCCCCGGTTGATGACGTCCCGCAGCCGGCCCGGGGTGGCGACGAGGATGTCGACGCCCCGCTCCAGCGCGTAGATCTGGTTGCCCATGGACGTACCGCCGCAGACGACCTTCATCTTCAGGCCGAGGACGTCGCCGTACGGCTGAAGGGCGTCGGCGACCTGCATCGCCAGCTCACGGGTCGGGGTCAGGATGACGCCGCGGGGCTTCTTCTTCTCGGTGTGGCCGGTCGCGAGGGTCGCGAGCAGCGGCAGACCGAAGGAGAGCGTCTTGCCGGAGCCGGTACGGCCACGGCCGAGGATGTCCTTTCCGGCCAGGGCGTCCGGAATGGTCGCGGCCTGGATCGGGAAGGGGGTGGTCACACCGTTCTGGCCGAGCTTGCGGACGACGCCCTCGGGCAGACCGAGGTCCGCGAAGGTGATCTGCGGCTCGGCGTCTTCGGCATCCGCGTCGGCGTCGACATCGGCGTCAGCGGCGGAGTCGTCGTCCTCGGCACGGAGGTCGTCGGACTCGGCGGCGACGTCGGTGACGTCGGCGGCCTCAGCGGGCTCGACCGTGTCGACGGCGTCGGTCGGCTCGGCCGCGATCTCGGTGCTCACGGTGCTGTCGGCGTTGTCGGTGCTCTCGGCGGGAGTGGTGTTCTCGACCGGCTCGACAGCGTGATCAGAAGTGAAAGTGGACATGCGAAATGCGAAACCTTCCGGAGTCTCGGCACGCGCCCGATCTCCGTGATTTCACACACGACCGCCTCGATGCGGTCCGCCACGGCTGGGAAATACGCGCCACACGGCGCGCTCTTCCGGCGCCGGGCAATGGGATCAAACGATCTACCACCATACGCACCCTCCCCGGTCCGAGGCAAACCGCTCGGGCGTGACCCCCGTTACACGCGCCTGCCACGCGCCCCGTACGCGCCGTCGCCGTACGCGTCCGTAGGCGTCCGCACGGTCACCGGGCCGCCCCGCGGGCGACCGGCGGACCGTACCGCTGGAACAGTACGGCCCGCCGGGCCCGGTACGCGCCCGGCCGGGATCACACCGGGCCCGGCCGGGGAGACACCTCGGGCCGGACCTCCAGGCCCGGCCCCGCCACCTCCGCGAGCCGCATCGCACCCGCGTGCACCTCGGGCGCCGACGACGCGGACGGCGGGTCCGTCGGCTGGGGCTGCGGCGAGGACGGCGGATCGACCGGGGGGTCCACCGGCGGATCCACCGGGGGCTGGGTCGGCGCCTCGGAGTGCGTGGGGCGCGCGGTCGGGCCGGGCGCCCCCGGCTGCTGCGGCCGGGGGCGCTCGACCGGCTTGCCCGGCCGCTCCGCCTCCTGGCCTGTGGAGGCACTGGGGCTCGGCGACAACTCCGGCTTGCCGCCCTTCGCCGCCTTCCCGTCGACCCCGGCGACCTCGGCCGGATGCCGGTGACCGCCGCCCACGTGCCGTCCGCCGCCCGGGCGTTCGTAGCCGCCGTCCGGTTCCGCGACCGTGTCGCGCCGGTCGGGCGTACCGCTGGGAGCGGGCTCGGCCCGTTCGTCGTCGCCGACGCTCATGCACCCGGTCGACGCGGCCAGCGCGACGGAGACGGCGAAAGCGGCGGCCAGACGACGGCCGGGGACGGGGAGCTGGCGCACGGGGGCACCTCCGGGCAGTACGGGGACAGCGGGGACAGGGGGCGCGCGTCGGGCGCCCGGCGCTCAGGGGCGCGCGGGAGCGCGTTGCGCACCGCGCGCGGGGCCTGGCCCCGTACGCGGGTCTTCCTGCCCAACTCCCGTCGGGGGGCGGGGGACACGCCCACGCTTTCGGCGGAGCCGATACCGATCAGCAGCGTCGGCTCGCCGCAGTGGCTTGTCGCGCGGTTTCCCCCTGGGCCCGAACGCCTTGGCCCTCCGGGCGAGGCCCACAACCCCGGGTCTCGCCCGGCGGCCTGCTGTTGTTCGCGGTCCGCACCACCGTCGTAGCTGTTCGCGCAGTTCCCCGCGCCCCTAAATGCCCTTCCCAGCGCCGCTCCTGAAAGGGGCCCGTCCCTGAGAAGGGGCCCTCTCTTCAGGAAGGCGGCGTGAAGGGCAACCCGGGGCGCGGGGGCCATGGCCGGAGGCGGGGGGCGGGACCGTGCGAGCAACCGCAGGGGGACCGCGACGGGCGGAGGGAGCTCCAGGGGCGCGGGGACGCGAAGGGAGTCAGCGTGTCAGTTCGAAGGCCAGGATCAGGGCCGCCGTGCCCGTGAGGGCGGAGGTCGCGGCGTTGGCCAGGGCCACCCCCGGGCGGCCCGTACCGGCCAGGCGGAAGGTCTCGTAGGAGAAGGTCGAGTACGTGGTGAGCGCGCCGCACAGGCCCGTGCCCAGCAGGGCGTACAGCTCGGTGGAGACGGCGGCGCCCGCGACCGCGCCGAGGATCGCGCAGCCGGTGACGTTGACCGTGAACGTGCCCCAGGGGAACGCCGTGGTGTGCCGGGCCTGGATCGCGCGGTCGGTCAGATAGCGCAGTGGCGCGCCCACGGCGGCGCCGATCGCCACCAGCAGCCAGGTCACGGGCCCGCCCCGCCCGGGATCGCGCGGCGGGTCAGCAGGACCGCCGCCCACACCGCGCCGAGGCAGCCGATGAGCGTCCCGGCCAGATAGCCGAAGGCCGTCAGGGGCTGTTCGCGGGCGAGCAGCTCCCGGATGTCGAGGGCGTAGGCGGAGAAGGTGGTGAATCCGCCGAGTACCCCGGTTCCGGCGAACGGGCGGATCAGCGGGTGCGGGTTCCGGCCGCCCTCGGCGACCAGGACCATCAGGACTCCGATCAGGAACGACCCCAGGAGGTTGACCGCGAGCGTCGTGAGGGGGTCGTCGGCGGGCCGGGCGCGTACCACCGCGTACCGGGCCAGGGCTCCCACCGCGCCGCCCGCCGCGACGGCCGCGACCACCAGTACGAGGTGCGCCCCGGCGGTCTCGGCGCGCTGGGCGGGCACGCGGAGGTCGACGTCAGGATCGATCGGCAGGGGTGAGGGGGTACGGGGCGGGGCCCCGGAATCCGCCGGGCCCCGAACCGGCGACCCGGACCGCCCGGGCGGCGCGGGCGACCCGGGCGATTCCGGCCGCTCGGGCGATTCCGGCGTCCCAGGCCCCCCAGGCGCCCCCCGCGGCTCAGGCGGCTCCGGCACCTCCGGCGGCTCCCGCCGCCCGGTCATCCGTAGCCCAGCGCGTGGAGCCGGTCGTCGTCGATTCCGAAGTGGTGGGCGATCTCGTGCACCACCGTGATCTCGGTCTCCTCGACGACCTCCTCCCGGCTGCCGCACATCCGCAGCGTCGGCCCCCTGTAGATCGTGATCCGGTCCGGCAGCACCCCGGCGTACCACTCGCCCCGGTCGGTGAGCGGAGTCCCCTCGTACAGTCCGAGCAGTTCGGGATCGTCGGGGGACGGCTCGTCCTCGACGAACACCGCGACGTTGTCCATCAGCCGTGTCAGCTCGGGCGGGATCCGGTCCAGCGCCTCGGCCACCAGTTCCTCGAACTCCTCGCGCGTCATCTCCAGCACCCGGCCATTGTCACGTACCCCGGCCGAAACGCGACCGGGCGCCCGGCCGCACGCCCCCGCGCACCGGGTCCGGCACCCCCGGACTCCCGCATACCGGCCGGGTCCGCCGGGCATACGGGCCCAATGACAGGCCCGTCGGAACCCCCCAGGCCACCCCGGTTCCGCGCCCTCGCGCGGCGCGTCGGAGCCCGGCTCCGTACGACCCGATCCCGTACAACCCGAAGCCGTACGGCGCGATCCCTTACGGCCCGGTTCCGGGCACCGCGTACGGCCCGGCGGCGGCCGGCGGACACCCCCGGGGAGACCCGGCTGGAGGCCGCCCCGCCCCGGCCCTGGGCGCGGGCTGCCGGGCTGGTGGCCGTGGCGCTGCTCGGGGCCTGGCTGGGGCTGCTGGTCGTGGGCAGTGTCCACACCCGGGTGGGGCCGATGGAGACCAGCATGACGCTCCGGCCCGATCTCTCCGGCGGGACCCGGATCAATGTCTCCCCGCTCGGCGCGCTGGACCTCGACTCGCACACCGCGCCGCTCCGGCTCGACGTCGATGTCGAACAGCTCGACCCGGCCCGCTCCACGGCCCTGGTGGAGCATCCGGAGCGGCTCTCGGGCCTGGGCGACGAGGTCGCGGCCGATGTCGTCGACGGCACGACCGAGCTGGCCGTACGGTCGGTGACGGCGGTCGTCGCCGGGGCCACCGCCCTCGGGCTCGCGGTCTACCGCCGGCCGCGCCGGGCGCTGGCCGCCGGGGGCCTGGCCCTCACCCTGCTGGCGGCGTCGTCGGCGACGGCCCTGGCGACCTGGAACCCCAAGTCCGTCCTCGAACCCCGCTTCTCCGGGCTGCTGACCAGCGCCCCGTCCCTGGTCGGCAACGCCCGCTCGATCGTCACCGAGTTCGACGTCTACCAGCAGGAGCTGGCCCGGCTCGTGACCAATGTGACCAAGCTGTACGACGCCACGTCGACGCTGCCCGCCTACCGGCCCGACCCGAGCGCCATCCGGGTCCTGCACGTCTCCGACCTCCATCTCAATCCGGCCGCCTGGCACATCATCGCGTCGCTCGTGGAGCAGTACCGGATCGATGTGATCGTGGATTCCGGCGACACCATGGACCACGGCAGCGGCGCCGAGAACGCCTATCTCGACCCGATCCAGGACCTGGGCGCGCCCTATGTGTGGGTCCGCGGCAACCACGACTCCCGGCTCACCCAGGCGTATCTGTCCCGGCTGCGGAACGTCACCGTGCTGGACGAGGGCCGGGCGGCGACCGTCGGCGGGCTGCGGATCGCGGGGACGGGCGATCCGCAGTTCACCCCGGACCGCACGGTGGTCCAGGGGGGCGATCCGGCCGAGCGGCTGGCGGGTATCCGGCTGGCGTCGGCGATCCGCGACCAGGCCCGGGCGGGCACCCCGGTGGACATCGCGGTGGCGCACAACCCGGTCGCCGCCCGGGAGACCGACGGCACCGTGCCGCTGGTGCTCGCCGGGCATCTGCACCGGCGGCAGGTGAAGGTGATGAAGTTCGGCACCCGGCTGAAGGTGGAGGGGTCGACCGGCGGCGGCGGGCTGCGGGCGGTCCAGAACGACAAGCCGGAGAAGGTCCGCGCCTCGGTGCTCTACCTGGACCGTTCCACCAAACGGCTGCGGGCCTGGGACGAGATCACCCTGGGCGGTCTGGGGCTGACGACGGCCGAGGTCAGCAGGGTTCTGCCGGAGGAGAACCGGCCCGGGGCGAAGCCGTCGCCCGACCCCTTCCCCAGGCCCTCCGGAGGCCCTGGTTCCCCGGCCCCGTAAACCGTTTTGGCGATACCTCCCGCCATCCCATATGCTTCTCACGTCCCCGACGCGCTGCGAAGCGCCCAGGCGGGCCCTTAGCCCTCATCGTCTAGTGGCCCAGGACGCCGCCCTTTCAAGGCGGTAGCACGGGTTCGAATCCCGTTGGGGGCACGCAACACCTGTGCGAGAATAAACCCTCGTACAGTACGCATCACCTGGTCCTGTGGAGCAGTTTGGAGTGCTCGCCACCCTGTCAAGGTGGAGGCCGCGGGTTCAAATCCCGTCAGGACCGCTACAGCTCGTGCGAAAGCTGAGAATGCTCAATCCGCACAGTTGTACGGCTGGGTAGCTCAGTTGGTACGAGCGACCGCCTGAAAAGCGGTAGGTCGCCGGTTCGATCCCGGCCCCAGCCACCTCGATCGAAGGCCCCGTCCATTGGACGGGGCCTTCGTCGTTCCTATCCCTCCCCCGGCGAGGCATCGGCGGAGGAGTCGGTACGGCGGCGGGCCCGGAGCGCCAGTACCGCACCGGCCGCCGCCACCACGCCCACCAGCAGCGCCCAGTCCGGCACGGCGGCGCCCACCTCGCCCGCCCACTGCTCGGCGGCGAAGGAGCGGTCGACGGAGACCAGGCCCGGCAGGGTCGTCGCCCCGTCGAAGACCAGGAAGAGGACGCCGAGGACGATGAAGAACGCCCCGGAGACCAGCGATGTGGTGTGCAGCCGGAACCGGCCGACGGTCAGGCCCCGGCCGCGCAACCAGCGCCGGGAGCCCAGGTCGTACCGGTCCCAGAGCAGGGCCAGGAAGAACAGCGGTACGGCCATGCCGAGGGCGTAGACCGCGAGCAGCAGCCCGCCGTAGACGGGGCTGCCGCTGAACGCGGCGACCGTCAGCACACTGCCCAGGATCGGCCCGGCGCAGAAGCCCGCGAAGCCGTAGACCAGGCCGAGCGCGTAGACCGGGGCGGCCGTGGTGGGCCGGATCCGGCCGGAGACCGCCGCCAGCCGCCGGGAGGCGAAGCCGAGTCCGAGGATCTGGGCCGCGCCCAGGGCGATGATCAGCCAGCCGCCGACGGAGACCAGCAGATCCCGGTTGCCGTAGAAGAAGCGGCTGGCGTACGACCCGGCGACGCCGAGCGGGACGAGGGTGGTGGCGAGCCCGGCGTAGAAGATGCCGGTACGGGCCAGCAGCCGGCCCGCCGAGTCGAGGGAGTAGGCGAAGAAGGCCGGGAGCAGCAGGGCGCTGCACGGGCTGATCAGGGCGAGGAGGCCGCCGAGGAAGGCGGCCAGATATCCGATCTCGGGCACGGTCAGGACTTCTTCGCGCCGGAGCCGCCCGCCGCCGCGAGGGCGCTCTCGATGGCCTCGGTGAAGGTCTCCTCGGGCTGGGCGCCCGCGATCGGGCTGCCGTTGATCAGGAAGGACGGGGTGGAGGAGACTCCGAGGCCGTACGCCTCGTCCTGGTCGCGCTTGACGGACTGCCGGGCCCCGTCGCTCTCCATGTCCCGGGCGAACCGGTCGAGGTCGGGCACCCCGGCCTCGGCGGCGAGGGCCTTCACCCGGTCGGCGGAGAAGCCCTTCTCCTTGGCGCCCTCGGCGAAGGCGGCGGAGTGGAACTCCCAGAACTTGCCCTGCTGTCCGGCCGCCCAGGCGCCGCGCGCGGCGTTCTCGGACGGCTTGCCGAAGATCGGGAAGTTCCGCCACTCGATCCGCAGATCGCCCTTCTCGACGTACTGGGCGATCAGTGCGGGCTCGGTGTCGCGGGCGAACTTGCCGCAGTAGCCGCACTGGAAGTCGGCGTACTCGATGAGGACGACGGGCGCGTCGGCGCGGCCGATGGCGAGCTTGTCCCCGGCGTCGCGGCGGGCCAGCTTCTCCAGTTCGGGGAAGGCGCCGGTCTTCTCCTCGACGACGGCGCCCGCGCCGCCGGTCTTCTCGGCGCCGGTGGTGGCGGTGCCGCCGGAGCGCACGGTGGTGGTCGTGGAGTCGTCGGGGCGGGTGGCGCTGTAGGAGGCGAGGCCGAGCAGCAGTGCGGCGGTGGCGACGCCCGCGCCGATCAGCAGCGGCTTGCGCCGGGCGGCGGCGGACGGCTTGCCGGAGGAGGGCCGGGGGGAGGGGGGCGTGGCGGGGGACGACATGGCTGAGGCTCCTGTGACGAGTGGTGCGTGACGAGTACGTACGGATCAGAACAACGGAAGGACGAACCGGGGCGAAAGCCCCGGGCGAGGGCGCGCCTTCCCGGTCTACATCCGCAGGATCGACAGCTCCTCCGGTGAGCGGGGCCCCAGCGGCGGCGGCCTGCCGGGGACGGCGGGCCCGCCCGCGACGAGATCCCGGGCGGGCTGGAGCGCCGCGCAGTGGGGGACGTACGGGACGGGCGGCGGCTCGTGTGCCGACGCCCCGCGCGGCGGGGTGGCGGGCTGCGCGTCCCGCTCGCCGCCCCCGGTGCCGCTGCCGCAGCCGGGGATCCCGGCGGGCGCGGTCGCCACGGTCCGCTCCCCCGTGTCGTGGCCGCCCGTCCCGGCCCGCAGGCCGGGGCAGAGCGCCAGCAGTACGGCGACCAGCAGCGCGAGGGCGAGCCCGGCGGCGTACGGCCGGGACGCCCCGGATGCCGCGGGCGCCGTCGGCACCGGCCCAGCGGCGGTACGCGACCGGGCTGGGGACCCGCCGACGGCCTGTCGCACCCGGGGCCCGGCAGTACGAAGCCGTACGAGGACACCGGCCCCGGGCGGCCGTACGGGAAGTGCCGCGCCCGTACGTACCCGCGGCCCGGCCGGGGCACGGGTCGGCGGGTGCGGCACGGCGGTGGTTCCCCTCGGGTCGTCCGGTCCCACCGGGCCACGGCGGGAGGGAGACGGATGATCGCTCCATACTGCACCAGATCCGAGGGGTGAAATGCGGTCGCCCTCCGTTTCCCGGGGGTGCGATGCTGGAGACCGTATGTCTACTTCCTTCGCCGACCTTCAGACGCTGCTGGCCGGGGTCTCCCTGCGGGACTCCCACCGGCTGGGCCGCCGTCTCGAAGGCGCTCGCCGCATCCGTAAGCCCGAGGCGCGGCAGGCCGTGCTGGACGAGATCGCCGCCGAGGGGGAGAAGGCCGCGGCCCGGATCGCCGCCAGGGCGGGCCGGGTCCCCGAGGTCAGCTATCCGGAGCAGCTTCCGGTCAGTCAGAAGAAGGACTCCATCCTGGAGGCGATACGGGACCACCAGGTCGTGATCGTCGCGGGTGAGACCGGCTCCGGCAAGACCACCCAGATCCCGAAGATCTGTCTGGAGCTGGGCCGGGGCGTCCGGGGCATGATCGGGCACACCCAGCCCCGCCGGATCGCGGCCCGTACCGTCGCCGAGCGGGTCGCGGACGAGCTGAACACCCCGCTCGGCGAGGCCGTCGGCTGGAAGGTCCGCTTCACCGACCAGGTCGACCAGGGCTCCACCTTCGTCAAGCTGATGACGGACGGCATCCTGCTCGCCGAGATCCAGACCGACCGCGAGCTGCGCGCCTACGACACGATCATCATCGACGAGGCGCACGAGCGGTCCCTCAATATCGACTTCCTGCTCGGCTATCTGGCCCAGCTGCTGCCGAAGCGGCCGGATCTGAAGGTGATCATCACCTCGGCCACCATCGACCCCGAGCGGTTCTCCCGGCACTTCGGCGACGCGCCGATCATCGAGGTCAGCGGGCGGACGTATCCGGTCGAGGTGCGGTACCGGCCCCTCCTCGAAGAGGACTCCACCGACAGCGACCGGGACCAGATCACCGCGATCTGCGACGCCGTCGACGAGCTGATGGGCGAGGGGAAGGGCGACATCCTCGTCTTCCTCTCCGGTGAGCGCGAGATCCGGGACACCGCCGACGCGCTCAACAAGAGACAGCACCGCTTCACGGAGGTCCTGCCGCTGTACGCCCGGCTCTCCCACGCCGAGCAGCACCGGGTCTTCCAGCCGCACACCGGGCGCAGGATCGTTCTGGCGACCAATGTCGCGGAGACGTCGCTGACCGTCCCCGGTATCAAGTACGTGATCGACCCCGGCACCGCCCGGATCTCCCGCTACAGCCACCGCACCAAGGTGCAGCGGCTGCCGATCGAGCCGGTCAGCCAGGCCAGCGCCAACCAGCGCAAGGGCCGCTGCGGCCGGACCTCCGACGGCATCTGTATCCGGCTCTACTCGGAGGACGACTTCGAGGCCAGGCCGGAGTTCACGGACGCCGAGATCCTGCGGACCAATCTGGCGTCGGTGATCCTCCAGATGACGGCCGCCGGGCTCGGCGACATCGAGAAGTTCCCCTTCATCGACCCGCCGGACCACCGCAATATCCGCGACGGCGTCCAGCTGCTCCAGGAGCTGGGAGCCTTCGACCCGGCGCAAAAAGACCCCAAAAAGAAGCTCACCCCGCTCGGCCGGAAGCTGGCCCAGCTCCCGGTCGACCCCCGGCTCGCCCGGATGGTGCTGGAAGCCGACAAGAACGGCTGTGTCCGCGAGGTGATGGTGATCGCCGCCGCGCTCTCCATCCAGGACCCCCGGGAGCGGCCCGCCGAGAAGCAGACCCAGGCCGATCAGCAGCACGCCCGGTTCAAGGACGAGACCTCCGACTTCCTGGCCTTCCTCAACCTCTGGCGGTACGTCCGCGAACAGCAGCGGGAACGCGGCTCGTCCAGCTTCCGCCGGATGTGCAAGCAGGAGTATCTGAACTTCCTGCGGATCCGCGAATGGCAGGACATCTACGCCCAGCTGCGGTCGGTCGCCAAGTCGATGGGCATCCACGTCAACGAGGACGACGGACCGGAGTCCGGGGTCCATGTGTCCTTGCTGGCGGGGTTGCTGTCGCATATCGGTCTCCGGGACACCGACGCCAAGAACGAGTTCCTGGGGGCGCGGGGCGCCAAGTTCGCCGTCTTCCCGGGCTCCGCGCTCTTCAAGAAGCCGCCCCGGCTGGTGATGTCCGCCGAACTGGTGGAGACCTCCAGGCTCTGGGCCCGGGTCAACGCGAAGATCGAGCCCGAGTGGGTCGAGCCGCTGGCCCAGCACCTCCTCAAGCGGACCTACTCCGAGCCGCACTGGGAGAAGGACCAGGCCGCGGTGATGGCGTACGAGAAGGTCACGCTCTACGGCGTACCGATCGTCGCCCAGCGGAAGGTCAACTACGGCCGGATCGACCCCGAGACCTCCCGGGATCTTTTCATTCGCAACGCCCTGGTCGAGGGCGACTGGCGGACCCACCACAAGTTCTTCGCCGACAACCGGCGGCTCCTCACCGAGGTCGAGGAGCTGGAGCACCGGGCCCGCCGCCGGGACATCCTGGTCGACGACGAGACCCTCTTCGACTTCTACGACCAGCGGGTCCCGGCGCATGTCGTCTCCGGCGCGCACTTCGACTCCTGGTGGAAGCAGAAGCGCCGGGACGAGCCCGAGCTGCTCGACTTCGAGCGCGAGATGCTCATCAACGAGAAGGCCGGCGCGGTCACCAAGGACGACTATCCGGACTCCTGGCGGCAGGGGCGGCTGAAGTTCCGGGTGACGTACCAGTTCGAACCGGGCGCCGACGCGGACGGCGTCACCGTCCACATCCCGGTCCAGGTGCTGAACCAGGTCACCGACGAGGGCTTCGACTGGCAGATCCCCGGACTCCGCGCGGAGGTCGTCACCGAGCTGATCCGCTCCCTCCCCAAGCCGATCCGCCGCCACTACGTCCCCGCCCCCGACTACGCCCGCAGGTTCCTGGAGCGGGCGGTACCCCTCCAGGAGCCGCTGACGGCGACCCTGGCCCGGGAGCTGAAGCGGATGGTCGGCGTCCCGGTCGATCCCGCCGACTTCGATCTGGCGAGGATCCCCGACCATCTCAAGATCACCTTCCGGATCGTCGACGAGCGGCGCCGGAAGCTGGCCGAGGCGAAGGAGCTGGAACCCCTCCGGCTCCAGCTCCGCCCCAAGGCCCGCAAGGCCCTCTCGGAGGCCGCCGCGGGGGCCGCCGGGCCCTCGGGCGAGTCCATCGAGCGCACGGGCCTCACGGACTGGACCATCGGCACGCTGACCAAGGTCTTCGAGACCCGCCGGGCCGGACAGCCGGTGAAGGCGTACCCGGCGCTGGTCGACGACGGCACCGAGGCCGGGACCGTCTCCGTACGCCTCTTCGACACCGAGGCCGAGCAGCGGGCCGCGATGCGGCGGGGCACCCGCAGGCTGATCCTGCGCAACATCCCGGTGAACCCGGCCAAGTTCGCCTCCGACAAGCTGAGCAACCAGCAGAAGCTGGCGCTCTCCGGCAACCCCCACGGCTCCAACCAGGCCCTCTTCGAGGACTGCGCGACCGCCGCCGCCGACAAGCTGATCGCCGACCACGGCGGGCCCGCCTGGGACGAGGAGTCGTACCGGAAGCTGTACGACGCCGTACGCGCCGACCTGGTCGACGTCACCGTCCGCACCGTGGGGCAGGTCCAGCAGGTCCTGGCCGCCTGGCAGGCGTGCGAACGGCGGCTCAAGGCCACCACGAGCCCGGCGCTGCTGCCCAACGCGGCCGATGTCCGCGCCCAGCTCGACGCGCTGATGCCCGCCGGGTTCGTCACCCTCACCGGACTCGCCAGGCTGCCCGACCTGATGCGCTACCTGGTCGCGGCGGACCGGCGGCTGACCCAGATGCCGGCCGCCGTCCAGCGGGACACCGCGCGGATGGAGAAGGTCCACGACATGCGGGACGAGTACGCCTGGCTGCTGGAACAGCTCCCGCGGGGGCGGCCCGTACCGAAAGACGTCACGGCGATCCGCTGGATGATCGAGGAGCTGCGGGTCAGCTACTTCGCCCACGCGCTGGGGACGGCGTACCCCGTCTCCGACAAGCGGATCGTGAAGGCCGTGGACGCGGCGGCGGCGGCGTACGGGGCCGGGGCCCGCTGAGCCCCTCCGGGGCGGGCTCCAGGGCCCGTCCCGGGCCCGGACATCCGTGACGGCGTCGTCACGCAAAGCGAGTTCGACCGGAGCGGCGGTGCTGCTGTATTGTCCTTCTCGCAGCCCAGCGCAGGAATCGGGCCGCGAAATCTGGTCCTGTGGAGCAGTTTGGAGTGCTCGCCACCCTGTCAAGGTGGAGGCCGCGGGTTCAAATCCCGTCAGGACCGCGTTGCTTTACCGCAAGGGCCCGCGCCACTCAAGGCGCGGGCCCTTCGCCGTTCCCGAAGCCGCGAAACTTCCCCCACCGTCGCGGCCCGCGCCGCCGTCGTGGCTCGTCGCGCAGTTCCGCCCCCTATGCCTCCGGCAATGGGGGGACCCCCAGCGCCACCTGGGTCGCCCTTCTCACCGCCCTCACGGAGAGACGCTCCCTTCTCAGGAGCGGCGCCCGGAGAGAGCGTTTAGGGGCTCGGGGAACTGCGAGACCAGCCACATGCGGGCCGCGGACCGCGAACAACACCAGGCCGCCGGGCGGGCCCGGGTAAACGGGCGGGCCGTATCAGGCGACGCGGCGCGACCCGGGGAGTCACAGGCGGGCCGCATTACAGCGACGCGCCGCGGCCCGGGGAGTGAACCGCCTCCCGGAGACGGGACCTTCGGCCCGGACGTGCGGGACCTCCGCGCCGTGACGGGGGCCTCGGGCAATGACACGCTCGACGTTGGCAAGGGTTGCAGCATGTGACGGGTGTCACCGTATAGGTTTTGCGCAGGCGGGTTTTTAGGCACCACTTACAACCGACCAATTTAATATGTGCCATTGCACTCCCCCGATAAGTCCCCCTCCCCGGGCATATGAAAATCGCGCTGGACTCGAAGGAGTCCAGCGCGATCGACGACCGGCGTCCCGTTGGGGCGGGGCGCCCGTCAATGGAGCTCAAGGGTGGGCTCACCAGGATGGGGGTCCCGGAAACGCCCGGATCCGGAAGGGTCGCGGCTTTGGGCCGGCCCCGCCGGGACGAGACTTACGCCTCGCTGCGCTGCTGCGGAATGCCCGCCAGCAGGGCGCGTACCTCTGCCTCGCGGTACCGGCGGTGTCCACCGAGCGTACGGATGGACGTGAGCTTGCCTGCCTTCGCCCAGCGGGTGACCGTCTTCGGGTCCACGCGGAACATCGTGGCGACCTCAGCCGGGGTCAACAGCGGCTCGGCGTCAGGGGTGCGAGCGGTCATGAGCGGCCTCCTCGGGAGAACCGAACCTTCTCGGTTCTTTCCTCTAAATTCTGCACCTTGACCCGCGTTGCCCGAAATGGCGGATGCGGGTTGAGTCGGTTATAGGACGAACGGCTTGTCCTCGGCACTACAACTACACCATCTGTCCAGCCGCCACGGCCAAACCGTTGGAATTGCCCTCCGAGGTGTTCATCAGTGGCGGAACGCCGATGGACCATGCCATAGCGGACAGTTACACCACGGTGACAACCAGTCACAGAGCGATCAGGAGCCATCAGACCCCCCATAGAGCACAATGCCGAGCGTTCCGCCCTTACTTGGACGGAAGGAACCCTCCCCGGACTCCTTGTCCTATTTTGACACGAGGGTAGGCGTTGGGCGCAAGGGCCCTGTTAGTGCCGTCCATCACGCTTGAGGCAAAGGCCCGGATCGGGACCTAGGGCCCATGACGGTCCGCGACCGGCCCGTTCACCACCACGCCCCCACCGGTCCCACGACTCTCACCCGCCCCAGCGGTGCCGCCAACTGTGCCAGGAACGCCGTACAGCGGTTCAGTTCGCGAACTGAAGACCCCTCACCGCCCGCCAGCGGTCGACCAGCCGGCCGTACGCGACCCGGGCCCCCTCGCCGTCACCGGCCTTCAGGGCGGCGATCCCGGCCGCCACGTCCGCGGCGGAGTGGTCGTCCGCGAGCGCCGGTCCGGCGAGCGCGTGGGCCAGGCCGCCGTAGTCGAGTTCGACCAGGGACCGCGGATGGAATTCCTCCAGCCACTTCCCTACATCTACCAAACCCGCCGTGAGCCGTCCGGCGTCCTGGGAGTCGCGGAGGGTCCGCAGCGCGCGGGCGACCCGCCGCCGGGCCTGCGCCATCGGCGTCCGGTAGGTCAGCGCCGGGCAGCACTTGCCGACGCCGACGCCGTCACCACCGAGGCCGTCACCGGCGCCGCCGCCGTCTCCGGGGTCGTACCGCCGCTCGTCGTCGTCGAAGAGCGTGAACCAGCGGACCGGGACCTGCCAGACGGCGGTCCTGATCCACGGCCGGGCGTCCGGGTTCCGTTCCCGCCAGCGCTCCCAGTCGGCCGCGGCCTGGGCCCGGACCACCGGCGGCACGGCCGCGTCGAGCAGCGCCTCCGGAAACCGGTCGGGCGCCTCGGCCAGCGCCAGCCAGCCGCGCAGCCGGGTCCGCCAGGGGCAGATCAGCACCACCCCGTCGACCTCGGCGACGAACGCGTCCCCGCTTTCGTGCACCGGCACCGGAACGGGCGGTACGGGCGTCAAATCGGCGAGCGAGCGCAGAAGTTCGTCCTGAGCCGTCGGAGGCTCCCCACGGGCCGCGTAACGCGCCCAATGGCCCCGTTCCGGCTCGGAGAAGGCGGCCAGGGGCTCGTACACCCGCAGATAGGACGCGTAGGGAACGATCACCGAGGACACCGCAGGCATACCGGAAATACTTCCACGCCGAGGCCGTCCGCACCCCTCGACGGAGTGATCCGCGGCACGGCTGCGGGGCTACGCGTGCGTAGGACTTACGCTCGTGCCGTCTGGGGGTTTCCCCCACCCCGGGAAATCCACCCGCCGCTTCGTCTACTGGGAGTCACCACCGTGACCGACATGACCGGCGTCTCCGCCTCCGTACTCCACACCCTGTTCCGATCGGATCAGGGGGGACACGAGCAGGTGGCCCTCTGCCAGGACCGTGCCTCCGGCCTCAGGGCCGTGATCGCCATCCACTCCACCGCCCTCGGCCCGGCCCTGGGCGGTACCCGGTTTCACCCGTACGCCTCCGAGGAGGAGGCCCTCGCCGACGCGCTGAACCTGGCGCGCGGGATGTCGTACAAGAACGCCATGGCCGGGCTCGGCCACGGCGGCGGCAAGGCCGTGATCATCGGGGATCCCGAGACGCTGAAGTCGGAGGAGCTGCTGCTGGCCTACGGCCGGTTCGTGGACTCCCTCGGCGGGCGTTACGTGACCGCCTGCGACGTCGGGACGTACGTCGCCGATATGGACGTGGTCGCCCGGGCCACCCGCTGGGCCACCGGCCGCTCCCCGGAGCACGGCGGCGCCGGCGACTCCTCGGTGCTCACCGCGTACGGCGTCTACCAGGGCATGCGGGCCAGCGCCGCGCATCTCTGGGGCGACCCGGGGCTCGGCGGCCGTACGGTCGGCATCGCGGGGGTCGGGAAGGTCGGCCATCACCTGGTGAAACACCTGGTGGACGAGGGCGCGCGGGTGATCGTGACCGATGTCAGGGCGGAGTCCGTACGCCGGGTCCTCGACCGGCACCCCTCGGTCACGGCGGTACCGGACACGGCGGCCCTGATCAGGACCGAAGGGCTGGACGTCTACGCGCCCTGCGCGCTCGGCGGCGCGCTCGACGACGACTCGGTACCGGTCCTGACGGCGACCGTGGTCTGCGGCGCGGCCAACAACCAGCTGGCCCACCCGGGGGTGGAGAAGGACCTCGCCGACCGGGGCATCCTCTACGCGCCCGATTACGTGGTGAACGCGGGCGGGGTGATCCAGGTCGCCGACGAGCTGCACGGCTTCGACTTCGACCGGTGCAAGGCGAAGGCCGCCCGGATCTACGACACCACGTTGGAGATCTTCGCACACGCAAATTCCGAGGGTGTTCCCCCGGCTGTGGCGGCGGACCGGATCGCCGAGCGCAGGATGGCCGAAGCGCGCCCTGTCGGACGCGGCTGACCGACGGGTGCCCGGCACGGTCCCCCGTTCGGGAGGGTCCCGGGATGACGAGACTCACCCCGGACGGGCGGGCCGACCGCCGAGAAGAGGTTAATATCGCAGATGACCAGCGAGGACGGGGCTCCTCGCGGGTCCTGTGACGTGGCACGTCATGCGGGCGGCGTACCGCATGGCCGCGGAAGCAGGTACCGTTGAAGCCCTACGGGCCGGTCTCTCCACGGGGAGTCCGTTCCGACTCATGAACGCGTGTCAAGACTCTGGGGCCGTCGAGCCCCGTCACCGAGGGGGTCGAGCCATGGGGCGCGGCCGGGCCAAGGCCAAGCAGACAAAGGTCGCCCGCCAGCTGAAGTACAACAGCGGCGGCACCGACCTGACACGACTGGCCAACGAGCTGGGCGCATCTTCTTCAAGCCAGCCGCCGAACGCGGAGCCGTTCGAGGACGACGACGAGGAAGACGACCCGTACGCACAGTACGCGGAGATGTACAACGACGACGAGGACGAGGACGACGAGTCCGGTCCCGCGTCGCAGCATCGCCGCGGCGCTTGACGCCGCATCGACGAACACCGACCCGGTCCGGGGGCGACAGCCCCGGGGCCGGGTTCCGTGCTGTCGGCGCTGCCTACTCCGGCCGCTCCGATCACCTCGGTGATCGTCCGGTAGCCGGTGACCATCAGGTTGTCGGTGATCGTCCGGCGGGGTGCCGGGGCGCGGCGGACGGTCGCGCGTGCCCGGGTGCGGGACCCGGACCCGGGGGCGTACGAAATGCCGTACGCGCCCCTCACCGGTCCCGCCGCCCGGACCACGGTCCGTCGCACCGCCGTGCCGTCCCGTCCGTCAGACCGCGTAGTCGCCGACGAGGGCCGCGCCCGTGGTGTGGTCGCCCCGGTCGGTGATCTCACCGGCCACCCAGGCTTCGACATCGCGGTCGGCGAGAACGGTCAGGGCGGTGTCGGCGGACTCCCGGGGCACCACGGCGATCATGCCGACACCCATGTTCAGGGTCCGCTCCAGCTCCTCGCGCTCCACCCGGCCCGCCCGGCCGACCAGGTCGAAGACCGGGCCCGGGGTCCAGGTGGAACGGTCCACGACGGCGTGCAGCCCGTCGGGGACGACCCGGGCCAGGTTGTTGGCGAGCCCGCCGCCGGTGATGTGGCTGAAGGCATGGACCTCGGTGGTCCCGGTCAGCGCCAGACAGTCGAGGGAGTAGATCCGGGTGGGCTCCAGCAGCTCCTCGCCGAGGGTCCGGCCCAGCTCCTCGACCCGCCCCTCCAGCGCCATGCCCGCCCGGTCCAGCAGCACATGGCGGACCAGCGAGTACCCGTTGGAGTGAAGGCCGGAGGAGGCCATGGCGATCACCACGTCCCCCGTACGGATACGATCCGCGCCCAGCAGCCGGTCGGCCTCCACGACACCGGTACCGGCGCCCGCGACGTCGAAGTCGTCCTCGCCCAGCAGCCCGGGGTGCTCGGCGGTCTCGCCGCCGACCAGGGCGCAGCCCGCGAGGACACAACCCTCGGCGATGCCCTTGACGATGGCGGCGACCCGCTCGGGGTGGACCTTGCCGACACAGATGTAGTCGGTCATGAAGAGCGGCTCCGCGCCGCAGACCACGATGTCGTCGACGACCATGCCGACCAGGTCGTGGCCGATGGTGTCGTAGACGCCGAGCCGCCGGGCCAGGTCGACCTTGGTGCCGACGCCGTCGGTCGCGGAGGCCAGCAGGGGGCGCTCGTACCGCTTGAGGGCGGAGACGTCGAAGAGGCCGGCGAAGCCGCCGATACCGCCGAGGACCTCGGGGCGGCGGGTCTTGCGCACCCACTCCTTCATCAGCTCGACGGCGCGGTCGCCCGCCTCGATGTCGACGCCCGCGGCCGCGTAGCTGGCACCGGCGGGCTCGGGGGACCCGGTGGTCGCAGGGGACTCAGTGGTCATGACAGGGGGCTTTCTTGTCGTCAGGGGACGGCACGGCGGACACCGGCGTCACGTTCGGCTCGGGCGGCGCCTTCGGCACCGGTGGAGTCACCGGCGCCGGGGGCCGCGTCCTCACCGGCGGTACGCGCGGCGGCCCGGAGGTCACGGTCGGCGCAGCGCGTCGGCGGCGTCGGCGCCGCCCGCCAGCTCGGTTTCGAGGAGTTGCTTGCCCAGCAGCTCGGGGTCGGGCAGCTCCATCGGGTACTCGCCGTCGAAGCAGGCCCGGCAGAGGTTCGGCTTGGCGATCGTGGTGGCCTCGATCATGCCGTCGATGGAGATGTACGAGAGGGAGTCGGCGCCGAGCGACGTACCGATCTCCTCGATCGTCATCCCGTTGGCGATCAGCTCCGCGCGGGTGGCGAAGTCGATGCCGAAGAAGCAGGGCCACTTCACCGGGGGCGACGAGATCCGGACATGGACCTCGGCGGCACCGGCCTCGCGGAGCATCTTGACGAGGGCGCGCTGGGTGTTGCCGCGGACGATGGAGTCGTCCACCACGACCAGGCGCTTGCCCCGGATGACCTCGCGCAGCGGATTGAGCTTGAGCCGGATGCCGAGCTGGCGGATGGTCTGGGACGGCTGGATGAAGGTCCGGCCGACATAGGCGTTCTTGACGAGCCCGGAGCCGTACGGAATCCCGCTGGCCTCGGCGTATCCGATGGCGGCCGGGGTGCCGGACTCCGGGGTCGCTATGACGAGATCGGCTTCCGCGGGGGCCTCGGCCGCCAGTTTCCGGCCCATCTCGACCCGGGAGAGATAGACGCTACGCCCGGCGATATCGGTATCGGGGCGGGCCAGATAGACATACTCGAAGACACAGCCCTTAGGCTTCGCATCCGCGAATCGAGAGGTGCGGATCCCGTTCTCGTCGATGGCGATCAGCTCACCGGGCTCGATCTCCCGGACGAAGCTCGCGCCGCAGATGTCGAGGGCGGCGGACTCGCTGGCCACCACCCAGCCCCGGTCGAGACGGCCGAGGACCAGCGGGCGGATGCCCTGCGGGTCACGGGCGGCGTAGAGCGTCGACTCGTCCATGAAGACGAGCGAGAAAGCGCCCATGACCTGCGGCAGGATCCGGGCGGCGGCCTGCTCGATCGAAAGCGGCTTGCCGTCGTCGTCGGCCTGCCCGGCGAGCAGGGCCGTCACCAGATCGGTGTCGTTGGTCGCCGCGACCTGGGTGGCACGGCCGTCCTGGCGGGGCAGCTCGGCGACGAGCCGGGCCAATTCGGCGGTATTGACCAGATTGCCGTTGTGGCCGAGGGCGATGGAGCCGTTGGCCGTGGCGCGGAAAGTGGGCTGGGCGTTCTCCCAGACGGAGGCGCCGGTGGTCGAATAGCGGGCGTGTCCGACGGCGATATGTCCCTTGAGGGAGCCGAGGGACGTCTCGTCGAAGACCTGGGAGACCAGGCCCATGTCCTTGAAGACGAGGATCTGTGAGCCGTTGCTGACCGCGATACCCGCGGATTCCTGGCCTCGATGCTGGAGGGCGTAGAGCCCGAAGTAAGTGAGCTTTGCGACCTCTTCTCCCGGGGCCCAGACCCCGAAGACGCCGCAAGCGTCCTGGGGGCCCTTCTCGCCGGGGAGCAGATCGTGATTGAGTCGACCGTCACCACGTGGCACGCCACCGAGTGTAGGCGAGATCGACCACTGGTCCGAATTGGCGGACATCACGATTAACGCAGATCACACGGAGCGCGCGGCGGAACGGGCCCGGAATCGCCCGCGGGACCCGCCCGCAGGCGGGGTACGGAACCGGGCCCGCGGGCCCGTCCCGATCAGTGCGCGGTGGCCCGGACAGTCGTACCGTTCCGCCCGGTCAGGGTCAGGTCGTGGCCGTCGACGGCGAAGGTCACCCGCTGGTCCAGCACCTGCGAAAGACGCTTCTCCAGCTCGCCCTTCGGCCCGTCGCAGAGCATCTTGGTACTCACCAGCGGCCCCAGGGCGATGGTCTCGCCGGTGACCTTCGCGGTCGCGGTGAACCGGTTGCAGCCGAGGCTCCCGGCGAGCGCGCCCCGCTCACCGGGGGTGAGGGTGAAACGGGCGCTCTGTTCGGCCCCCTTCGGGAGCCCGCCCGTGACGTCCGTCACCTTCCACTCCGTACCGGCGAGCGGCACCGGCGACGGATCGGCGCTCACCCGCCCACCGGGGGCGGCGCCCTTCTTCTCGTCGGATTTCCCCGACGCGTCCTCGTCGCCGCACGCGGCGGCGGTGAGCAGGACGACGAGGGTCAGGGCGGTCGTGAGGGTACGCGGCAGCCTTCGCATGCGGCTCTGACGCGAGCCCCTCCATTCCGGTTCCCGCGCCCCGGGAAGCCGGGCGCCCCGCTCCTCCGGAGCCCCGGGACCCCGGGTGCCTCGGCCCTCCGGGTGAGGCTCACTACCCGGTCCGCGTCCGGCGGCCTGATGTTGTCGGCGGTCCGCACCGCCGTCGTGGCTTGTCTCGCAGTTCCCCGAGCCCCTAAAAGCTCTCCCCAGCGCCGCTCCTGAGAAGGGGCCGTCTCCCTACGAGAGCGGTGAGAAGGGCAACCAGGGGCGCGGGGAACTGCGCGAACAGCCACGACGGTGGTGCGGACCGCGAACAACATCAGGCCGCCGGGCGAGACCCGGGTAGTGAGCCTTACCCGGAGGGCTGCGGCGCTGAGGCCCCGCCGCTGAAGGCATAGGGGCTCGGGGAACTGCGAGACAAGCCACAGGCGGGCTGCGGGCCGCGAACGACATCAGGGCGCAGGGCGCGGGCCCGCCCCGGGGCATGGGGCGTCAGGGGAGGAGGGGGAGGAGCGCGGAGAGGTCCGCGCGGTCGCCGCTCGCGGAGAGCTTCGCGGAGTGGAGCGCGTCCGGCCAGGTGAGGCGGCCCGTGGCCAGGCGGAGCCAGCTCAGGGGGTCCGTCTCGACCACGTTGGGCGGGGTGCCCCGGGTGTGGCGGGGGCCCTCGACGCACTGGACGACCGCGTACGGCGGGATCCGCAGCTCCACCGAGCCGCCGGGCGCCTCGGTCGCGAGGGCGTCGGCGAGGAGCCGGGTGGTGGTGGCGAGCGCCTCACGGTCGAGTGGGACGGTGATCCCGGCCGGTTCCAGCGCCTCGTTGAGCTCGTCGGTGTGGACGGTGAGTGCCACGATCCGGGTGACCAGGTAGTCCGGGAAGCGCATGGGCCCGGCCTCGGTGCCGACCCGGCGGGTGTCGGGCGTACCGGTGACGGCCTCGGCGACGGCCTCGTACGTGTCCTGGAGCGGGTCGCCGCCCTCGGCGGCGGCGCGGGCGGCGGCGTACGGCCAGCGCTCCAGGGCGATGAGGTCGTCACCGGGCGCGGGTTCGGGTGCCTCGGTGGCGACGACGATGTCCCCGGCCGCGCGGTGGAGCCGGGCGAGCGGCTCCCGTACGGTCCGGTCGGCGAGCTGTTCGGGCGTGAGCCGGGCGACGGCCGTGCGCACGGTGCCGTACTGCGTGACGACGGCCCGCCTGAGCTTGGCGGAGTCGTAACGGCGGGCGCGCTTCTTGGCCGGGGGCATGGGGTCGAGGTTAGAGGGTGTCGGAGGCCGGAGCGGGCGCGATGTCGCCATCGGCGTCGGGCGCGGCGCCGGGCTCCGGCTCCGGGGCGGTGAAGGCCCGGCCGTTGGCGGGCAGCTCCATCCCCCGCCAGCGGAACGGTACGCCACGGGCCAGTATCGGATCGGGCCGGTCCATGAGCTGGAAGTGGACATGGGGTTCGGTGGAGTTGCCGGAGTTGCCGCAGCGGCCGATGGTCTGCCCGGCGGTTACCTTGTCGCCCTCCTTCACGGTCAGGGAGCCACGCATCACATGGGCGTAGAGCGCGTAGTTGCCGTCTCCGAGGTCGAGCACCACATGGTTGCCGATCACGAGCCAGGGGCTGATCAGGGAGCGGGCGAGGCCCTCGACCACCAGCAGGTAGATCACCATCAGCGGGGAGCTGCGGCTGAGGTGGTCGCGCTGGCCGTCGCGGGCCCGGACGACGGTCGCGTCGGCGGTCGCCAGCAGGGGCACCCCGTAGGCGGGGTAGGCGGAGCTGCGCCGGACCAGGGGCCAGAGCCAGCTGAAGCCGGGGTTCCGGCCCGCGACCGGCTCGGCGACGATGTCGATGGCGTACGTCTGCGCGTACTCGTGGGTGCCGTGACTGGGGGTCTTGTCGACGGGGCTGTTGTGCGCCACCCAGCGGCCGGTGACCGGGACGCCGACCTCGACGGGCTCCGGCGGCTCGGTGGTTCGGTACTCGACGGCCGCCCTGTGGCCCCGGTAGGCGACGAGGCCGACACTGACGAAGCCCGGGACGACGACGGTGGTCCAGCCGCCGGGCAGCCGTACCGGCAGGAAGAGATCCCAGACGAGCAGAGTGCAGAAGAGCAGGAATCCGGCCGCGGAGACCTCGGACAGCAGCCGGTTCACGAGGTCGCGTCGGCGCCGGGCCGGGGCGGAAGAGGCGGTGCCGGGCGGTGTGGTCGGTACGGGCATGGGCTCCCCCGGTGGTGAGGGTCCGTCGGACGACGGACGGTCGAAGCCGGACGGTCAGAGTCGGACGGCCGAAGGCGGACGGTCAGGGCTGGGCGGTCAGGAAGGCCACCAGCAGTGGCACGGTCCGCGCGGGCGGTACCGCGTACCGGCCGCGCCCCGCGGTGTGCAGCCAGCCCGCGGCGGTGAGCTGGCGCAGATGGTGGTAGATCTGGCCGGATGTGCCGAGGCCGTCGAGTTCGGCCAGTTCGGCGGCGGTCCGGCGACCGCCGAGGATCTCCCGCAGCAGCCGGATCCGGACCGGATGGCCGAGGGCGGCGAGGCCGTCGGAGACCGCGGTCCAGTCCCGGTCCAGCAGGTCTTCGGTGAGCGCGCCGAACTGCCATTCGTACCGCTCGCCGGTGGGCAGCCGGACGTCGCCGGTGAAGAGCACTCCGCCGTCGGCGGCGCCGAGGACCGCGAGCCGTTCCTTGAAGCCGTTGAGGGCCCAGAAGGTGTCGCCGCCGTCGGTACCGGCGGCGGTGTCGGTATCGGTATCGGCCGGGGGCGCGGGCCGCCGCCCGGTCTCCCCCGTCTCGCGCCGTTCGAGTGCGGCCAGCCGGAGTTCCAGGTCCGCGACGCGCTGCTCCAGATCCATGACACCCATCCTACGTAGTTACGGAATTACGTGCAAACATTCTTCCGGGTCGCCTGCCTCACGCCCACGCCGCCCGCCGGGCACGCCGAAGCCCCCGCCCGCGAAAGTGCGGACGGGGGCTTCGGCGTCGTACGGAACGGGCTGCGGCCGGTCAGGCCAGCAGCGCCGGAATCGTCTCCTCGTGCGCGGTACGCAGCTCGGCCAGCGGGATCGAGAACTCCCCCTGCACCTCGACCGTGTCGCCGTCGACCACACCGATCCGGGTCACGGGCAGCCCGCGGGCCCCGCACATATCGGTGAACCGCAGCTCCTCGCTCCTCGGCACGGCGACCACGGCGCGTCCGGCCGACTCGCTGAAGAGCAGGGTGAAGGCGTCGAGACCGTCGGGGACGATCAGCCGGGCGCCGTATCCGCCGCGCAGACAGGACTCCACGACCGCCTGGACCAGACCGCCGTCGGAGAGGTCGTGCGCGGCGTCGATCATGCCGTCGCGCGAGGCCGAGATCAGGATCTCGGCCAGCAGCTTCTCCCGGTCGAGGTCGACCTTCGGGGGCAGTCCGCCGAGGTGGTCGTGGACCACCTGCGACCAGGCCGAGCCGCCGAACTCCTCGGCGGTGTCGCCGAGCAGATAGAGCAGCTGCCCCTCCTCCGCGAAACCGATCGGGGTACGCCGGGTGACGTCGTCGATCACTCCGAGCACCGCCACGACCGGCGTCGGGTGGATCGCCGTCTCGCCGGTCTGGTTGTAGAGGGAGACATTGCCGCCGGTGACCGGCGTACCGAGCTGGCGGCAGCCGTCCGCGAGACCGCGGGTGGCCTCGGCGAACTGCCACATCACGCCCGGGTCCTCCGGCGAGCCGAAGTTCAGGCAGTCGGAGATCGCGAGCGGCCGGGCGCCGGAGGCGGCGACATTGCGGTACGCCTCCGCGAGCGCCAGCTGGGCGCCCGTGTACGGGTCCAGCTTGGCGTACCGGCCGTTGCCGTCGGTCGCCAGCGCCACGCCGAGGTTGGTCTCCTCGTCGATCCGGACCATGCCCGCGTCCTCGGGCTGGGCGAGCACCGTATTGCCCTGGACGAACCGGTCGTACTGGTCGGTCACCCACGCCTTGGACGCCTGGTTGGGCGAGGACACCAGCCGCAGTACCTGCTCGCGCAGCTCGGCCGCGTCCGCCGGGCGGGGCAGCTTCGCCGCGTCGTCGGCCTGGAGGGCGTCCTGCCACTCGGGGCGGGCGTAGGGACGCTCGTAGACCGGGCCCTCGTGGGCGACGGTCCGCGGCGGTACGTCCACGATCTGCTCGCCGTGCCAGAAGATCTCCAGCCGCTCGCCCTCGGTGACCTCACCGATGACGGTGGCGATGACGTCCCACTTCTCGCAGATCTCCAGGAAGCGGTCGACCTTGCCGGGCTCGACGATGGCGCACATCCGCTCCTGCGACTCGCTCATGAGGATCTCCTCGGGCGAGAGGGTCGCGTCGCGCAGCGGCACGGTGTCGAGGTCGATCCGCATTCCGCCGGAGCCGGCGGAGGCCAGCTCGCTGGTGGCGCAGGAGAGCCCGGCGCCGCCGAGGTCCTGGATCCCGTCGACCAGCTTCTCGGCGAAGATCTCCAGGGTGCACTCGATCAGGAGCTTCTCCTGGAACGGGTCGCCGACCTGGACGGCGGGCCGCTTGGCCGGGCCGGTGCTCTCGAAGGTCTCGGAGGCCAGGACGGAGACGCCGCCGATGCCGTCGCCGCCCGTGCGGGCGCCGTAGAGGATCACCTTGTTGCCGGGGCCGGACGCCTTGGCGAGGTGGATGTCCTCGTGCTTCATCACACCGATGCAGCCCGCGTTGACCAGCGGATTGCCCTGGTAGCAGGAGTCGAAGACGACTTCGCCGCCGATATTGGGCAGGCCCAGGCAGTTGCCGTAGCCGCCGATGCCCGCGACCACGCCCGGCAGGACGCGGCGGGTGTCGGGGTGGTCGGCGGCGCCGAACCGCAGCGGGTCGACCACGGCGACCGGGCGGGCGCCCATCGCCAGGATGTCGCGGACGATACCGCCGACGCCGGTGGCCGCGCCCTGGTAGGGCTCGATGTAGGAGGGGTGGTTGTGCGACTCGACCTTGAAGGTGACCGCGTAGCCCTGGCCGACGTCGACCACACCCGCGTTCTCGCCGATCCCGACGAGCAGGGCGTCGTTCTCGGGGGCCTTCTCGGCGAACTGGCGCAGATGCACCTTGCTCGACTTGTACGAGCAGTGCTCGGACCACATGACCGAGTACATGGCGAGTTCGGCGCCGGTCGGACGGCGGCCCAGGATCTCGCGGATCCGGGCGTACTCGTCCTCCTTGAGGCCGAGTTCGGCCCACGGCTGGTCGGCTTCGGGCGTGCCCGTGGCGTGCTTGACCGTGTCCAGGCTCATGCTGCTGTTCCCTCTGTGTTCACAGGTCCGCCCGCGCTCACGCCGCGACCAGCTTCTTGATGACCGATGTGAAGAACGGGAGGCCGTCGGTGCGGCCGGTGCCGACCAGCGGCTCCACGGCGTGCTCCGGGTGCGGCATCAGACCGACGACATTGCCCTCGGCGTTGCTGATCCCGGCGATGTCGCGGAGCGACCCGTTCGGGTTGGTGCCCAGATAGCGGAAGGCCACCCGGCCCTCGGCCTCCAGCTCGTCCAGGACCCGCTCGTCGGCGACGTACCGGCCGTCGATGTTCTTCAGCGGTACGGAGATCTCCTGGCCCGGCTCGTAGTCGGAGGTCCAGGCGGTACCGGCGTTCTCCACCTTCAGGCCCTGATCGCGGCAGATGAAGTGGAGGTGGTTGTTCCGGAGCATGGCACCGGGCAGCAGATGCGACTCGGTGAGGATCTGGAAACCATTGCAGATACCGAGGACCGGCATGCCCGCCCTGGCCTGCTCGATGATCGTCTCCATCACCGGCGAGAACCGGGAAATGGCCCCGGCGCGCAGATAGTCGCCGTACGAGAAGCCACCGGCGAGTACGACGGCGTCCACCTGGTGGAGATCTTTGTCACGGTGCCAGAGGGCGACGGGTTCGGCGCCCGCGAGACGTACCGCCCGCAGACTGTCCCGGTCGTCGAGCGTGCCCGGGAAGGTGACGACTCCGATACGAGTTGTCACGACTCGTCTACCTTTACAACGAAGTCCTCGATGACGGTGTTGGCGAGAAACGTCTCGGCCATCTCATGGATACGGGCGAGGGCGGCGTCGTCGACCGGCCCCTCGACCTCCAGCTCGAAACGCTTTCCCTGACGTACGTCCGCGATCCCGTCGAATCCGAGGCGGGGCAGTGCGCGCTGCACCGCCTGTCCCTGCGGGTCGAGGATCTCGGGCTTGAGCATGACGTCGACTACGACGCGTGCCACGGGCACTCCCGGGGTGATGTGGTGCGAAGGCGGTCGTCACAGCGTACCCGGCCAAAAAATCTACTCGCGTAGATATCCGATCCGTCCCTGGTGGAAGCCGGGGAGAACACCTACAGAACACCCGGAACGCCATACCGGACACGGCCCTGAAGGCGGCGGTACGGACATCCCGGACGGCGACCTTGGAGCGAAGACCGGGGGAAGAACGGCACAAGACCCGGGGAAGACCTCGGGAAGTGCCCGGAAATCAAGAAGAATATCGCGATGTCTTTGCCGGGACGTTTGCCGGGACGGTACGGCCGGATTGCGCGGGTGTCACCCGGCCACCGGGGTCCGGTCCGGCGGCGGAACCGGGCCGGACCGCTCACGCCGGTACCGGGACCCGACCTCGCCCCCGACAACACGCGCGGACAATTGCGCGGGCTTCACAATGGGCCGTCGGCCGCTGTACAAAGGAATGCGTAACCCTCATTGCCGGAAAGTCGGTATCGCCACATCCGGAGCCGGAGAAGGCGGTCGGCTCACCCGTTTACCCGGCCGTCCGGCCGGGCAGCGTCTCGTGATGCGATACCGCGGGAAAGGACCGATATCCGTGGCTCAGAAAGTAGTGGTCGCGCTCTTCGACGACATCGACGGCGGAGAAGCGGCGGAAACGGTCTTGTTCGGTCTGGACGGAAAGTCCTACGAGATCGACCTCAATACCGCGAACGCGAAGAAGCTGCGGTCGGCCCTGGCGCCCTACCTGGCCGCGGGCCGCAAGCAGCCCGCCGGACGCCGGGGACGGCAGCCCAGGACCGCGTACAAGCACACGGCACTGGAGCCGTCCCCGGCCGCGGTCCGGGCCTGGGCGCACTCCAACAAGATGGACGTCCCGGCCCGGGGACGGATCCCGAAGGCGGTGTACGAGGCTTTCCGCGAGGCGAGTTGAGCCGGACGGCGGGGCTCCGGGGCGGGGCCCGGGTCCGGTTCTCCGGGCCGGGTTTCCGGGCGGGCTCTCCGGCCGCGGCTTCCGGCCGGGGCTTCCGGGCCGGTCGGGCACGCCGCCCCGGAGGTTCGCCGCCCGGGGCCGGCCGCGGCCGGGCGGGCGGTTCCGTCCGGCGCTTCCCGCTCCGGAGCCGGGGGTACGGCACCGGCCCTCCCGGACCCCTGACTCCGGGGCCCGGCCGCCGAGTTGCACGGACCCCCGGGGTGTCGGCTAAAGTCTGAACCACGCCGAGGGGCGAGGCCGAAAGGCCCCACCTCAGCAGCGTGCGGGTGTAGTTCAGTAGTAGAACATCCCCCTTCCAGGGGGAAGGCGCAGTGTGCAATCCCTGTCACCCGCTCTCATCACTGGCACCGACCACTCCGGTGGATCAGGTACAGTGGTGTTCGCACCGCCGGTGAAAGCCGGTCGGGAGCATGCGGACGTAGCTCAGTTGGTAGAGCGCAACCTTGCCAAGGTTGAGGTCGCCAGTTCGAACCTGGTCGTCCGCTCAGTGAAAGGCCCCGGTCGAAAGACCGGGGCCTTTGTCATTCCCGCACCGCTTTCCCCGCCTCCTCGTGATCGGCTCACGGCCGCCCGATGACAAATGTCATCGGGGCCCATGACAGCCCGCACTGCCGACGGCCCCCGGGGCGCGGAAATCTGGGTCCATGACCACAGACCAGTACGTGATCGCGGCGGAGGGCCTCCGGCGCAGCTACAGCGGCGGCTACGAGGCCGTCCGCGGAATCTCCCTCTCGGTGGCGCGCGGCGAGATCTTCGCCCTGCTCGGGACGAACGGCGCGGGAAAGACCTCGACGGTCGAGCTGCTCGAAGGGCTCGCGGCCCCCTCCGGCGGATCCGTACGCGTCCTCGGCCACGACCCGTACCGGGAGCGCGCCGCCGTCCGGCCCCGGATCGGGGTCATGCTCCAGGAAGGCGGCTTCCCCTCCGATCTGACGGTCACCGAGACCGCCCGGATGTGGGCGGGCTGCACCAGCGGGGCCCGGCCGGTCGCCGAGGCACTGGACCTGGTGGGGCTCGGGGCGCGGGCGAAGGTCCGGGTCAAGCAGCTCTCCGGCGGTGAGCGGCGGCGGCTGGACCTGGCGCTGGCGCTGATCGGCCGGCCCGAGGTCCTCTTCCTCGACGAGCCGACCACCGGTCTGGACGCCGAGGGGCGGCGCGACACCTGGGATCTGGTCCGGGCGCTGCGGGACACCGGGACGACGGTCCTGCTCACCACGCACTACCTGGAGGAGGCGGAGTCGCTGGCCGACCGGCTGGCGATCATGCACAACGGTGTGGTGGTCACCTCCGGCACCCCGGCCGATGTGACGGCCTCCCGCCCGGCCCGGATCCGGTTCCTGCTGCCGCGGGGCGTGGCCCCGGCCGTACTGCCGCTCTCGCTGCGGGCCGCGGCCGACGGCCGCCGGGTGGAGATCCGTACCCAACAGCTCCAGGAGTCGCTGGAGGAACTGCTCAGGTGGGCCCGGGAGGGCGGGCACCGGCTGGAGGGGCTGGACGCCAGGGCCGCCTCGCTCGAAGAGGCGTTCCTGGAGATCGCGCAGACGGAAATGGCGGGTGTGTGAGATGGCGACGGCACAACTGACGGACGGGACCGGGGCGCGGAGTACGGCGGTGGGCCGGCTGAGCGCGCTCGGCCGGGCCGAACTGACGCTGCTGGTACGGAACCGGGCCGCGCTCTTCGTGGCGCTGCTGCTGCCGCTGGCGATGGTGCTGGCGATGCAGTCGTCGCTGAAGGAACTGGACCTCGGCAAGATAAAGATGAGCCTCGCGGAGGCCGCGGTCATCGGCGGTACGGGCTTCATCCTGCTGCTGGTGATCCATGTGAACCTGGTCTCCGCCTACGTGGCGCGGCGCGAGGAGCTGGTCCTCAAGCGGCTGCGGACCGGTGAGATCTCCGACCGGGAGATCCTGGCCGGGACGGCGCTGCCCGCCGTCGGGCTGGCGCTCGCCCAGGTACTGCTGCTGGTCGCGGCGTCGATCGCGCTGCTCGACGTCGGCGCCCCGAAGCGGCCCGATCTGCTGCTGGCCGGGGTGGTGCTGGGGGTCGTACTGCTGGTGGCACTGGCCCTGGTGGTGTCGGCGGTGACCAGGACCGTGGAGAGCGCGCAGCTCACCACGATGCCGGTCTATCTGGTGTCGGCGCTGGGCTCCGGGCTCTTCGTACCCCTGGAGCTGATGCCGGAGAAGGTGGCGTCGATCGCCGAGCTGCTGCCGATGACCGGGGTGATGACCCTGATCCGCGACGGCTGGGTGGGGGCGTCCGACGGCAAGGACCTGCTGGGGGCGGCGCTGACCGCCCTGGCGTGGATCGTGCTCTCGGTGTTTGCTGTGAACCGGTGGTTCCGCTGGGAGCCCCGTCGCTGACCAGCAGCTTCAGGGAGGGTTCCGTGCGGGTCAAGGGCTGGACCGGGCGCAGTGGGCTCGCCAAGGTCGACATCTACAGCCGGGGCACCGTCTATACGGTCTACTGGGCCACGGCCCTGGTCTTCATCCTGATGATCGTCACCCGCCCGGTACGGGAGAACGCCCCGGTGGTCGCCGGGTTCGGGCTGCTGACCGGGCTGGCGTCGGCGGTCGTCGGCGCCCGGCTGCTGCGCCGCGCGATGGACTCCTACCTGGGGCGGGGCGAGGTGTCGCGGCGGCTGCTCGTCGCGGGCGCCGCGCTCGCCACGACGAACACCGCCCTCGGCGTCGGCCTGGCGGTGGCCGGTTCGGTCGACCAGCTCGACGAAGGGGTGGCCTATCTGATCGCCGGGGGGCTGCTGCCGTTCCTGACCGCCCACAGCCTGCTCGTACCGGCCAGGACGACGGTTCTCGTCCACGCCGGGGCGCTGATCACGATCGTGGCGGTGCTGGCGGTCGACGGCTACTCCCTGGCCGAGCTGGTCCCGATCACGATCGCGGCCGGGTTCCTGACCGGCTGGCTGGCCTTCACGGCGATCGCCTCGATCTGGCTGCTGAAGATCATGTGGGAGGTGCGGGACGCCCGGGACGTCCAGGCCCGGCTGGCGGTCGCCGAGGAGCGGCTGCGGTTCGGGCGGGATCTCCATGACGTCCTGGGCCGGAATCTGGCGGTGATCGCGCTCAAGTCCGAGCTGGCGGTGGAGCTGGCCCGGCGCGGCCGTCCGGCGGCCGTCGACCAGATGACGGAGGTCCAGGAGATCGCCCGGAATTCGCAGCGGGAGGTCCGCGAGGTCGTCCGGGGCTATCGGGAGGCGGATCTGCGGGTCGAGCTGGAGGGCGCGCGGTCCGTCCTGGGCGCGGCGGGTATCGCCTGTACGGTCGTCGCCGACGAGCTGCCGGAGCGGCTGGCGGGCGAGGCCAGGTCGGCGCTGGCGTGGGTGGTGCGGGAGAGCGTGACGAACGTACTGCGGCACGGGGATGCGCGGCGCTGCACGATCTCCGTGGGGCTGGTGGAGCAGACCGTGGTCCTGGTGGTGGAGAACGACCGGGCGGACGCCCCGTCGCTCCGGCCGGGCGGCGGTGGTTCCGGGCTCGCGGGGCTGCGGGAGCGGCTGGCCGCCGTGGGCGGGACGCTGGCGGCGGACCGGGTACGGGGTGCCAGGTTCCGGGTGACGGCACGGGTACCGCTGGCGGGTGCGCCGGAGGGTCGCGGTGCGGAGGCCGGGGCGGACGCGGGTTCCGGTGGTGTCGGTGGCGCCGGTGGTTTCGGGGACGTACCGCCGGGTGGGACGGGGGCGGATGAGCCGGTCCGGCTCCGTGGCCGTGGGCCCGGGGACGCGGCGGAAGCGGCACCAGCACCACCAGAGACACCGGCATCGGCATCGGCCGACGTTGACGTTGACGCCGCGGCTCTGGTGGCGGGGCGTACGAGGCCGGAGGGGGACGCGTGACCGTCCGCGTACTGCTCGCCGACGACGAGCATCTGATCCGGGGCGCGCTCGCCGCGCTCCTCTCCCTCGAAGACGATCTGGAGGTCGTCGCCGAGGCCGCGTCCGGGCCCGAGGCGCTCGCCATGGCCCGGACCCACCGGCCCGATGTCGCCGTGCTCGATCTCCAGATGCCGGGCGCCGACGGTGTGAGTGTCGCCACATCGCTCCGTACCGAACTCCCCGGCTGCAGAACCATGATCGTCACCAGTCACGGGCTGCCCGGCCATCTGAAGCGGGCCCTCACCGCCGGGGTGCGCGGCTTCGTGCCCAAGACGGTCAGCGCCCAGCGGCTGGCCGAGATCATCCGTACCGTCCACGCCGGAAACCGCTATGTCGACCCCGAGTTGGCGGCGGACGCGATCTCCGCCGGGGACTCCCCGCTGACCGCCCGCGAGGCGGAGGTGCTGGAGCTGGCGGCCGACGGGGCGCCGGTCGCGGAGATCGCCCGGCGGGCCGCGCTCTCGCAGGGGACCGTACGGAACTATCTGTCGTCGGCCGTCTCCAAGCTCGGGGCCGAGAACCGGCACGCGGCGGCCCGGCTCGCCCGCGACCGCGGTTGGGTATAGTTGGCAGCGCGCCGAAGGGCGTGGCGCGGACGTAGCTCAGTTGGTAGAGCGCAACCTTGCCAAGGTTGAGGTCGCCAGTTCGAACCTGGTCGTCCGCTCAAGTGAAGGCCCCGGTCGGAAGACCGGGGCCTTCGTCGTACCGCTTTCCACCTTCGTCGTACCGCTTCCGCTTCCGGGTCCCGGGGCGCCGCCCGAACCCGTGCAGTCGCGCCGGGCCGGGCGGTCGGGATGCCCCGGTCAGAACCAGGTGGTGCCGGTCAGGATCTCGTACGCCTCCAGGTACTTGGCCCGGGTCGCCTCGACGACCCGCTCCGGCAGCGGCGGCGGAGGCAGCTCGCCCTTGCGGTCCCAGCCGGATTCGGGGGACGTCAGCCAGTCCCGGACGAACTGCTTGTCGAAGGACGGCTGGGCGCGGCCCGGGGCCCAGCGGTCGGCGGGCCAGAACCGGGACGAGTCGGGCGTCAGTACCTCGTCGGCGAGGACCAGGGCGCCTCGGTCGTCCCGGCCGAACTCGAACTTGGTGTCCGCGAGGACGATGCCCCGCTCCCGGGCGATGTCCCGGGCCCGGCCGTAGACCGCGAGCGTCGTCTGGCGCAGCAGGGCCGCCGTCTCGGCGCCGACCCGGCGGGCGACCTCCTCGTAGGAGACGTTCTCGTCGTGGTCGCCGACCTCGGCCTTGGTCGCCGGGGTGAAGATCGGCGCGGGGAGTTCGGAGCCGTCGGTGAGCCCCTCGGGGAGGGCCAGCCCGCAGACCGTGCGGCTCTCCTGGTACTCGGCGAGCCCGGAGCCGGTGAGATAGCCGCGGGCGACCGCCTCGACCGGGATCATGTCGAGGGACTTGCAGACCAGGGTGCGGCCCTCCCAGTCGGCGGGGGCGCCGGGCGGGAGTTCGGTACTGAGGACGTGGTGCGGGACGAGATCGGCGAGCCGGTCGAACCACCAGAGCGACAGCCGGGTCAGGACCCGCCCCTTGTCGGGGATCTCGGTCGGAAGCACCCAGTCGTAGGCCGAGATGCGGTCGGTCGCGACCATCACGAGCTCGCCCGCGTCGTTGCGGTACAGCTCCCGCACCTTGCCGGTGTGGAGATGGACCAGCCCCGGCACCTGTGGCGCTTCGGGCTTTTCGACGAATCCGGACACGGTTGCTCCTCGTGGTTTCCGACGTGCGTGGTTCCGATTCTCTCAGCCCGGCCCCGGACGCTCACGGGGCGGTGCGCGGTCGCGCGCCGGTGGCGGGGTCAGTCCCGTTTGCAGATCCGGTCGAGGAGGTTGGCCGTGGCCCGCTGGACCCGGGCGTCGACCCGGCCGGGCCGGTCGAGCGCCGGGGACCAGGCGGAGGTGCCCGAGGCGAAGACCAGGGCCCCGGAGGGTGCCCGGTACAGGGACGTCTCCTGGTGGCGCCGGACCCCCGCCGGATCCGCGTACGGCGAGTGCGCGAGCAGGATCCGGCCCCGGTGCTCGGGCAGCGACGTACGCGGGAAGTAGCGGTCGGCCTCCCCGGCGACCAGGCCGGGCAGTTCGTCGCCCTCACCCGCGCCGGTGGCCTCCCAGAGCCAGTGGTCCGCGTTCCGTACGACCAGGGGGCGGGGTTCGGGGACCCGGCCCTCGTACTGGATGCCGAGCAGCAGCTGCTCGGCCCGGTCCGTGTCCCGCCAGAGCGCCGGTCTGCCGGGACCGCGGCGGTCGCGCCAGGTCAGCAGCCGGTCCGGGGCGCCGGAGGCGGAGGCGGCCAGCTCGGACTGGCGGGAGAGGGTGCCCGCGGAGAGGAAGACGAGGGACGTCCCGGCGTCGCGGGCGGCCTCGGCGGCCCGGCGCATGGGGACGGTCCAGTACGCGTCGGGGCCGGGGAAGACGAGGCCCCGGTAGCGGCCGGGGTCGATCCGGCCCGCGTGCAGATCGCGGCCGTCGGCGTAGGCGAGGTCGTAGCCGTAGCGCTCGGCCCAGCGGATGACGTCGTAGGCGTGCCCGGCGAGCGGCGGGAGGCCGGAGCCCGCGTACGGCCGGTCGAAGGAGACCGTGGTGATCTCACCGGCTCCGGGCTCGCCCGGCGGCGGTCCGGGAAGGGCGGGGGAGCCGAGGGAGCCGGGGGGGCCGGGGGGGCCGGGGCGGGCCCCCTGCGCCGACGCCGCGGCCGGGGCGGGGTGCGGATCGCGGTCGTCACCGGCGTACGGGTTCCGGGCCTGCCAGGTGAGATCGGGGATCAGCAGCAGCAGATCGGCGGGGCGGTCGTCGCGGACCGTGAAGGGGATATGGGCCCGGTCGCCGTCGGCGGTGGTCAGAACCGCGATATGGGCGCCCGGGGCCCAGGACGACGGGACCTTCAGCCGCCAGGAGAGCCACCAGTGATGGCAGGAGACGGTACGGCCCGCGGCCAGCGGCGGCGGCTGGACCAGTCCGGGGAGCCTGGGACCGGTCGCGATCTTGTCGGCGCCCCGGCCCGCGTAGTGCCCGACGCGGTAGACATCGGCCTGGAACGGCCGGGGCGGATCGACGGTGATGTGGAAGTCAAGGGTCCCGCCCGGGGCGACCGGGCCGTTGGAGACGAAGCCGCCGATCCGCCCCCGGGGGCCGGCCGGGGCCCGGGGCGCCCGGCCGCCCAGCCCCCGGTCGGGATCGGCGTACCAGGGGACGGCCCAGCCGGTGTCGTCGTCACGGGAGCCGTACCGCGAGGCATGCGCCCCGCCGGTGGACCCGCCGTTGGATTCACCCGTGGATTCGCCGGTGGTCCCGGGTCCCTCGGATCGCTCGGGCCCCTCGGCCCCCGTGTCCCGCATGCCGTCGCGCCCTGCCCCTCTTCGTACGCACCCGTACGCCCCGTACGCCGCGCCCGTGCACTGATCCGCCGTGGCCGCTCCGGGGGTGGACACACCGGTATCGACCCGCCCGGTGCGCTCCGCGCCCCGTCGCCGGACGGGCCGCGTCCCGGTACACCGCGTGCCGCGTGCCGTCCACCGGACGAGGGCCCAGCACATCACATTACGCGCTCGCACTGTCACCCTTCGTCGCGAGAATGTCCCCGGACGAGCGGTGGGCGGCCGGTTTCCGCCGGGCGGCGCGGGGGAAGGGCGACGCGGCGGCCGTACGGACCCGGGGCCGGTACCGGGCCTCTACGGGCGTACGGAGCACCGGGCTCACGGCCCCGGACCGCCCCGGACCACCTCGTTCGGCGCAACAACGCGGGCCGGGGCGGCGGGACCGGGGCGGGGCCGGGGACCGTACGTCAGACGAGGCGTACCGGCTTCTCCGTACGGATGCCGTTGGCGGCGAGCCAGGCGCGCAGCGGCCCGGGGTCGCCGTCCTCCGTGAGGGTGAGGACCCGGGAGGCCAGATCCGCGCGGCGCTCCCCGTGGAAGAGCAGGGCGGGGCCGTCGAGCCAGTCGAGACCGGGGCGGGCCCCGGCGGTGTCGACGGCGGCACAGCACACCATGGCGGTGACATGGTCGGCGAGCAGCTCCCGGCCGGTGCGCGGGGGCTGGAGGGGGAAGAGGGGCAGCGGGTCGGCGCCCCAGCCGTGGGGCGCCTCGACGGCGCCCGGCCCCGAGCGGTCCCCCGGGGCGCCGGAGCGGGCCGTCCGGTCGGCCTCCTCCCGGGCGACGGCGGCGCCGATGCCTTCGGCGAGCCGGTCACCGGCCTCCGGTCCCGGCCCGGTGAGCCGGGTCAGTACGCGCTCCAGGGTCGGCCCGGCGGCGGGCGCCGCCTTCTGTTCGTCGAGGACGCGGTGGAGCCGGGCCGCCTCCGTCCGCCACTTCCGGTCCACGACCTCCTCCGGATACTGCCGCCAGTCGACGGGCGACCAGTCGGGTCCCGGCGCGGCCGGGCCGCCGTGGAAGAGCCGGGCCGCGAGCAGGGACGCGGCCTCGTCCATGGCGCCCGGCTCCTCCAGCAGATCGCAGGCGGGCCGCTCGCCGAGACGGGTGGCGAAGCCCTCCGCGAGCCGGTCGCGGCGGGACAGCTCGGTCAGGGCGGAGACCACCCCGGCGTCCAGCCGGGCGGGCCAGCGGCCCATCCGCCAGGCGGGCAGGGCGACCCGGGTGAGCAGCCGGTCCCAGCCCGCGTAGGCGAGGCCGACCTGCTCCTGGGCGACGATCCGCAGCCCGTAGTCGACGTCCTGGGCGCGCTCGGACGCGGCGGCGGCGACGCCCCGCTCCATCTCGGCGGCATGGGTCCGGCAGGCGCGCAGCAGCAGCCGGGCGACGCGGGCGACGAAGCCCAGCACGAGCACCCGGGGAAGACCGAGCAGACCGCGCAGCAGCCGTATCCACCCGGTTCCGCTCCGGCCGGTCCCGGCCCGGGCGGGGGCCTGGGAGGCGACCGCCCCGGCGGACCACGCCGTCCCGGCGGGCCGGGTGCCGAGGGCGACCGCGGCGTCCAGACCGCGGACGAAGCGGCGCGCCCCGGCTATGTCGGGCTGGGCCGCGGACGCCGTGCCCGCCACCACGGGCGCGAGCAGGGCCCGCAGCTCGGCGACCCGCATCCACCACAGGAACGGCGACCCGATGACCAGCACGGGCGCCTCGGGCGGCCGGTCCCGGTCGGGATCCGGGCCTGCGGGCGGCCGGACCGCCCGCAGTGGGCGGTGCGCCCGGTGCGTACGGTCCTCCAGCCAGCTGTCGCAGTCGGGGGTGAGCGCGAGCGCGGAGGGCGCGGGCACTCCCAGCCGGTCGGCCAGCTCCCGGACCAGGCGGTAGAGGTCGGGGGCCGCGCTCTCGGGGATCTCGACAGTCGGGCTGAGGGCGGGTCTGGCCCGCGCGATCACCGCCGCGACACCCAGCGCCACCACGCCCACCACGAGCGCTACGGCCAGCGCGGCGGTCCGGGCGGTGTCCCAGCCCGGACCCCGCATATGGCCGGTGTTCCCGCCCGCGAACAACACCACGGCGACGGCCGCGGGCAGGATCGCGACCGCGACGGCTCTGCCACGGATCCGCAGCACGGCCAGCGCCCGTGAGCGCGCGGCCCGCGCGCCGATCGACATCGACTCACTGGTCCCGGTAATGGACACGGCCGGTCCTCACCCCCTCTGCCCCGCGACGGTGTGGGTGGTGCACTCCACCCACTGTGGCACCCGCCACCGACATCGCAATGCCGGTGGGCCAAGTGCCGGAACGCCTCCGCCGCACCATAGTTGGGGCGATCGCGGGCGTCATCCGGATGGCCGAGCGTCACCCGATGGAATGGCTTTGGTCAAAGGTGATGACGAATGAGCGGAGAGTGTGAGTTCCCCGTGGAGATGGCGTGAATACGCCAACTCGCACCCGGCCCCGGATCCGGGCGGATTCCCGCTGTGACCAGCGGGTCGGGGGCGGCGGAGAGTGCCGTACGAGACCGGCTTCGGCACCCGGGACGGAACCGTCGGCGCCGGACGAACCGGGCCCCGGGGCGGGGCCGTACCGCCGCTCCGGGCGGAGCGGACCGCACCGGCCGCGGCCCGTCCCCCGGCCCCGGACCGGCCGTCCCACCCGCAACGGAACCGGGGCGGGAAGGAGGACACGAGCCCCTTCCCGCCCCGGCTCCGACCGTCACGGCGGTGTCATGAATGTGCACGGGCAACGCCCGCATCGCCGCATCACGCCCGGCACATCCGCCGCATCCGGCGTACCGAGCACACCGGCCGCGCCCGGCTCCGCGGCCACGTCCGTACGTCTCCGCGTACCGCCGCGTACGCGCATCCGCCGACGCGCTCACGGACGGCCCCGGCCACCGGTACGCCCGTGGACGTACCGGCGGGTCCGTCCGCGTCGCCACGCGTCTACGACGCCTCGGCGGCCGCCCCGGCGATGTCCGTACGGTGGTGGGAGCCGTCGAGCCGAATCCGGCCCACGGCCGCGTACGCGCGCTCCCGCGCCTCGCGCAGATCCTTCCCCGTCGCCGTGACGGAGAGCACCCGGCCGCCCGCGCTGACGACGTCGTCGCCCTCGCGGCGGGTCCCGGCGTGCAGGACGTAGGCGTACGGGGCGTCCTGGTCCGCGACGTCCGCGAGGCCGCCGATCGGGTCGCCGGTGCGGGGCGTGTCCGGGTAGTTGTGGGAGGCCACGACCACGGTGACGGCGGCGTCCTCGTGCCAGCGCAGCGGCGGCGCGTCGGCGAGGGTGCCCTTGGCGGCGTGCAGCAGCAGCCCCGCGAGCGGGGTCCGCAGCCGGGCCAGGACGACCTGGGTCTCCGGGTCGCCGAAGCGGGCGTTGAACTCGATGACGCGGACGCCGCGCGAGGTGATCGCGAGGCCCGCGTAGAGCAGCCCGGAGAACGGCGTGCCACGGCGGCGCAGCTCGTCCACCGTCGGCTGGAGGACGGTGTTCAGTACGTCGTCCACGAGCTTGGGGTCGGCCCACGGCAGCGGCGAGTAGGCGCCCATGCCGCCGGTATTGGGGCCCGCGTCGCCGTCGAGGGCGCGCTTGAAGTCCTGGGCGGGGGTGAGCGGGACGACCGTCTCGCCGTCGGTGACGGCGAAGAGGGAGACCTCCGGGCCGTCGAGGTACTCCTCGATGACGACCCGCTCGCAGACGAGGGCGTGGGCGCGGGCGGCGGCGACGTCATCGGTGACGACGACGCCCTTTCCGGCCGCGAGGCCGTCGTCCTTCACGACGTACGGGGCGCCGAAGGCGTCGAGGGCCTCGTCGATCTCGGCGGCGTTCGTACAGACGTAACTGCGGGCGGTCGGTACCCCGGCCGCCGCCATGACGTCCTTCGCGAACGCCTTGGAGCCCTCCAGGACGGCCGCCTCCCGGGAGGGGCCGAAGCAGGGGATCCCGGCGGCGCGCACGGCGTCGGCGACCCCGGCGACGAGCGGCGCCTCCGGGCCCACGACGACGAGACCGGCGTCCAGTTCGCGGGCGAGCCGGGCGACGGCCGCGCCGTCGAGCGCGTCGACGGAGTGCAGCTCGGCGACCTCGCCGATGCCCGCATTGCCGGGGGCGCAGTGCACAGCGGTGACGTCGGGGTCGAGGGAGAGAGAGCGGCACAGGGCGTGTTCGCGGGCGCCGCCGCCGATGACGAGGACCTTCACGGGCGCCAGCCTAACCGCCGCGGGCGCCGGAGCCTGTACGGCCCTCCTAAGACCGGGGTCTACTCATTCGTATATTCCTCCAGGACGGTGGCGCCCAGCTCGCGCACGATCAGGTCGTGACCGGAGAGCGCGGAGTCCACCAGATCGGGGTCGTCGTCCTCCGGAACGTCGTCCTCCGGAGCGACCGGCGGGGGCCCCGCGTGCTGCCGCGAAGCGGCGGAATCCCGTGCGGGCGCGGCCTGCGGCGGCCCGTCGCCGGACTGCGGGGCCGGGGGCCGCTGCGCTACGGCCGCGGGGGCGGGGGCGCTCGGCGCGGCCTGGGGGGCACTCCGGGGCGCGGCCGGGGGCGCCTGGGGCGGGCGTCCGCCGCCGTAGCCACCACCACCGGAGCCGCCGGTGCCACCGGTGCCGCCTCCGCCGCCGTATCCGGCGCTGCCGGGGCCTCCGGCGCCGCCGGTGGGATCGACGATGGCCTCGATCTTCCAGTGGACGTTGAACTGCTCGGAGAGCGCCTGGCGGAGCACGTCCTCACTGCCGCTGCCCGCGAAGTTGTCCCGGGCCCCGGGGTTGAGGAAGCCGATCTGGAGGGTCGTCCCGTCGAACCCCGCGACCTGGGCGTTCTGGCTCAGCAGGATCCAGGTGAAGCGCCGCCGGTTCTTCACGGCCTCCAGGATCGACGGCCACATGTTCCGTACCTGGGCCGCGCCCTGCGCCATCCCGGCCGAGGGCGCCTGCGCGGCGGGCTGCCCCTGCGGGGCGGGCACCGGGGCGGCGGGGGCCGCGGCGGGAGTGGCGGGAGCGGCGGGGGGCCTGGCGCCCTCCCCGGGCGCGGCGGCGGTCGGCCAGCCACCGGGCCGCCGCGCGCCGCCGCCGTCACCGGGCGCGGCGGCACCGGGCCAGGCACCGGGCCTCGCCTGGGCCTGCGCGGGCTGCTGCGACTGGGGCTGCGGCGGCTCGGCGACGGGCGGCGCTACGGGCTCGGCCGCGGGCGGCGCCACGGGCTCGGGAACGACGGGCGCCGGGGCGGCCCGCGGAGGCGTATGCGCGGCGGCCTCGGGCCCGGGGACGTACCCCATCGCCGGACCGGGCGGGCCCGCCGGTCCCGGCTGGAACACGGCACCCGCGGCGGCGCCCCGCTCCAGCCGGTCGAGCCGGGCCTGCGTCGACCGCTCGTCGTCGAAGGCGGCGGGCAGCAGCACCCGGGCGCAGATCAGCTCCAGCTGCAGCCGGGGCGAGGTCGCCCCCCGCATCTCCGTAAGACCGGTGTTGACCAGGTCGGCGGCCCGGCTCAGCTCGGCGGCGCCGAAGACGGACGCCTGGGCGGCCATCCGCTCCACGACATCGGCCGGGGCGTCGATCAGCCCCTTCTCGGCGGCGTCCGGCACGGCGGCCAGGATCACCAGATCACGGAGCCGCTCCAGCAGATCGGCGACGAACCGCCGGGGGTCGTTCCCCCCCTCGATGACCCGGTCCACCACCTCGAAGGCCGCGGCCCCGTCCCCGGCGGCGAAGGCGTCCACCACGGCGTCCAGCAGGGACCCGTCGGTGTACCCGAGGAGACCGGTGGCCATGGCATAGGTCACACCCTCCTCGGTGGCACCCGCCAGCAACTGGTCCATCACGGACATCGAGTCCCGCACGGACCCGGCCCCGGCCCGCACCACCAGCGGCAGCACCCCGTCCGCGACGGGGATCTTCTCCTGCCCGCAGACCTGGCCCAGATAGTCCCGGAGCGTCCCCGGCGGCACCAGCCGGAACGGGTAGTGATGCGTCCGCGACCGGATGGTCCCGATGACCTTCTCGGGCTCCGTGGTCGCGAAGATGAACTTCAGATGCTCCGGGGGCTCCTCGACCACCTTCAGCAGGGCATTGAAGCCCTGCGGGGTGACCATATGGGCCTCGTCGATGATGTAGATCTTGTAGCGACTGCCGGCCGGCCCGAAGAACGCCTTCTCCCGCAGGTCACGGGCGTCGTCCACACCGCCGTGCGACGCCGCGTCGATCTCGATCACATCGATCGACCCCGGCCCGTTCCGCGCCAGGTCCCGGCACGACCGGCACTCCCCGCACGGCGTCGGCGTCGGCCCCTGCTCACAGTTCAGACAGCGGGCCAGAATCCGCGCACTGGTCGTCTTCCCGCACCCGCGCGGCCCGCTGAACAGGTACGCGTGATTGACCCGGTTGTTCCGCAGGGCCTGCTGCAACGGGTCGGTGACATGCTCCTGCCCGATGACCTCGGCGAAGGACTCCGGGCGATAGCGGCGGTACAACGCAAGCGACGACACACCTACGAGGCTATCGGTCCCCACCGACAACCGTCCCCCACGCACTCCCCCACCAACGCAAGCGCCCCCCACGCACCCGCCAGAGCCGACCTACCCTTGCTGCCTTCCGGCCCTGGGGGAGTTCAGTCAGATAGCGCCACGTGAGGGGCTCCGCACACAGTACCCGATCGGCGGGGGCGGGAACGAGTTCGCGAGCACTCCCCAGCGTCTTGTATTGTTTGCCGCGGAGGATTCGCCTAGTGGCCTAGGGCGCACGCTTGGAAAGCGTGTTGGGGGCAACCCCTCACGAGTTCGAATCTCGTATCCTCCGCCAGTGCCTCACCGGGCACTAACGTCGAAGGCCCCCGCCGCAAGGTGGGGGCCTTCGACGTTTCTCCGTCCCGGCCTGCGCCCGTGACCCGCTCGACCGGAGGCGCCACCCCACGCCCGCCGGTGCCCAGGCCGGCCTTCCCTGGCCCCACTCTCGTCCACAACCACGCTCACCGCCTCGAAGATCGAAGCCGGCGTCCACATGATCGCTTCTCGTGATCTCCGCCAAGGCCGAGCAGAGAGCCCTTTGAAGATATACTCGATACACGAGTTGATATCTCAGGAGGTGCATGGATGAGCCGCACAGTGATCGACCTGGACGACGAGTTGCTTGCCGACGTGGCACAGGCGCTGGGAACCAGCACCAAGAAGGAGACGGTCAATACCGCCCTGCGGGAGGTGCTGGAGAACCGGCGCCGGGCTCTCGCTCTGGCCCGGCTGCGCGCGGCGGCTACCGACGGCGGCTTCGACCTGGACGTCTTCGACGACAAGGGGAGCTACCGGCGGTGAGCGCGGCGCAGTTCCTGATCGACACCAGCGCGCTCGCCCGATTCCTTCGCGGGGACGCCGAACAGTACGGCTGGGACCAGGCAGCGGCAGCCGGACTCATCGCGACCTGCCCCATCACCGAACTGGAGTTCTTCTACGGCGCGCGATCAGACGACGATCGCGCCCGGGGTATCGAGGACATGCGGATGATCTTCGGCTGGGTCCCCGTCGACGACCGCGCCTACGATCGCGCCTGGCAGGTCCAGGAACTGCTGACCAGGCGCGGACAGCACCGCAGCGCCGGTGCGGTGGATCTCGTCGTCGCCGCCACAGCGGAGCTGCAGGGCCTTACCCTCCTGCACCGCGACCGCGATTTCGACCGCATCGCCGCTGTGACCGGTCAGGCCCTCCAGTGGTTCGGCCCCGAGGCGGGCAAATGAACACGGCCTCGCGTGGTCTCAGTTCTGGTCTCGTTCAGCGGCGTTCAACAGGGTTCGCGGACACCTCAGCTCCTCACTCCGCCAAAGGTCAGGACATGCACGAACCTCTCTGAACACCATTGGGGACAGTTGGAAAGCGTGTTGGGGGCAACCCCTCACGAGTTCGAATCTCGCATCCTCCGCCAGTGCCGCACCGGGCACCGACGTCGAAGGCCTCGCTGCTCGCAATGGGGCCTTCAACGCTTTCCGGGCCCATCCCCACCCAGCGCTGGTAAGGCGTTGAATACACGGAGTATGGTCGGTTGTATGGCGACGAAGAAGGTGACCGTGACAATCCCTGAAGATCTCCTGGAGGAGATCCGGGGGGAGGCCTCCGAGCGGGGCCTGTCGGCGTATGTGGCCGAAGCGCTGCGCTTCAAGCGTGACCGCGATCGGCTCGTCGAGCTCGTCGACTGGCTGGAGGAGGAGCACGGGCCGGTCACGGCGAGCGAAATCGCGGCGGCACGCGACGAACTGGACGATCTCGATGCCGAGCACGCGCGTCGCGCGGCCGGACCGGACCGTGCGGGAGAAGCGGCGTGAGGAAGCGGGGCGGTGATCGCGATCAGCGGTTGCGCGTTTTCGTGCTCGACAGCGAGGCCCTGTCGCTTGCCGTGCGCGGGGATCGGATGATGATCGCCCGGCTCAGGCTGGCCGCTGATGGTGAGGCCGAGGTGGTGACCTCTCCCATGACACTCGTCGAGGCATACGACGGCAGAACCACCGAGCAGCGCTGGGACTGGGTCCTCTCCCGTATCACCGTGGCCGAGATCGGGAAGGACGAGGCGCGGCAGGCCCGTCGGCTCCTGGCGGACGCGGGGCTGCACGGTCACAAGTACGCGATCGACGCCGTGCTCGCCGTTGTCGCGCGGCAGCGGAAGGGCCAGGTCACGATCTTCACCTCCGACGTGGACGACCTGGAGCGGCTGGTCCCCGACAGGATCGTCGTCAGAAAGGTGTGATCCCGGCCCCGGTCACCGCCCGTCGAGGGAGGCGAAGAGGGCGCAGTGGTGGGTGTTCTCCACTTCCTCGGGGCCCGCGGGGGCGAGGCCGTCGGGGGTGGGGGTCAGGGGGAGGAGGGTGGTGCCGTTGGTGGTGGCGGGGGGCCAGGTGGGGAGACCGGGGGTGTTGGGGTCGCCGGTGTGGGCGAAGGTGGTCCAGTAGGTGATCATCCGGGCCGTGAGGCGGCGCTGGGCGGGGGTGTGGGCCGGGTCGCCGAAGAGGGCGGTCAGGTCGGCGCCGTGGGTCGCGGTGGACGGGAAGCCCGGAGGGGCGCCGAAGGCCGTGCCGTCGGCGCCGGGCTGGTTCGGGTCGGCGAAGAGATAGGCGTAGGCGCGGGACCGGCCGTGGGTGTCCATGGCCCGGGCGTCGGCGAGGGACGGGCAGGTGAAGCCCTGGTCGGCGGTGATCCGGCCCCAGAGGACGGCTCGGGCGTAGGGGCCCGTGCCGACCGGGTAGACGGCGGTGATCCGGTCGCGGTCGGGGCCGTAGGCGGTGTCGAGGAGGGTGTGGAAGTACGTCCGGTCGAAGGGGGCCTTCGCCGCCTGCATGGCGGTGAACATGGTCCATTCGTCGTGGGTGGTGCCGAGGATCATGGGGATGTCGGCGGTACGGCCCTCCCGGGCGGCCTTCGCCGGGTCCTCGGGGAGGAACGCGGCGGTGCCGCCGTGGACGGGGCGGGCGAGGGCGGTGGCGTGGGGGCCGGTGAGCCAGGTCTTCACGTCCGTGGCGCGCAGACAGCTCAGTACGTCGTCGGCCGTGCCGCAGCCCGCCGCCTCGATCGCGGCCCGGTCGGCGGGGCGGGCCTCCTCCTGTGGGACGTAGAGGCCGTGGCGTTCGACGCCGGGCGCCGACGTTCCGGCGGGGAAGTAGCCGGAGCAGGGGCCGCTCTGGACGATCGCCCGGTCGATCAGACCTTCGGTGGCGGGGGAGGCGACCAGCGCGCAGGTGCTGAAGGCGCCGGCGGACTCGCCGAAGACGGTGACGTTCTCCGGGTCGCCGCCGAAGGCCGCCGCGTTGCGCCGGACCCAGTCCAGGGCGGCGGTCTGGTCCCGCAGGCCCAGGTTGTCCGCGCCGGGGCCGAGGGCGGGGTCGTTGAGGAAGCCGAGGGCGCCGAGCCGGTAGTTGATGGTGATGCCGATGACATCGCCGCCGGTCACCAGGGGGGCGAGATCGTACTGGGAGCCCGATCCGGTTTGCAGTCCGCCGCCGTGGATCCAGACCATCACCGGCTTCTTCCCGGACCGGCCGGTCCGGGGGGCCGCGATGTCGAGGTAGAGGCAGTCCTCGGAGCTGTCGGCGACGGCGAAGAAGCCCGCCGGGTCCTGGGCGCAGGCCGCGCCGGACTTCGCCGCCTCCCGTATGCCCGTCCAGGGCGCGGGCCGCTCCGGCGGTGCCCATCGGCGGTCGCCCACCGGGGGCGCGGCGTAGGGGATGCCCCGGTAGCGGAGGACCTCGCCGTCGGCGTGGCCACGTACCGTTCCGGCGTCGGTACGGATCACCGGGCCGATCACCGCCCCGGCGTCGCCCCCGGCGCCGGTCGCGCTCCCGGTCCGGGGGGCGCCGGGGGTCGTGGCGCAGGCCGCCAGGAGGGCTGTCAGTACGGCTCCGGTCGCCGCGGCGCGTACGCCTCTCGGTATCGCCATGGGAGGCGCCTTCCGTCCGCCGGGGGGCTCGGCCGTCGCGGCGCGGCGGCACTCCCGGTCAGTCTCGGCACGGCGGACGCGCCCCGCATCACGGGTGGGTCACTCGGGCAAGGTGAGGCCATTGAGCGACGGCGGCCCGGGGAGGGAGTCGGGACCGGTGCCGGGGTCGAAGCGGGCGTGCAGATAGATCCGAGTCCGGTCCGGCGCGTATTCGTGGGCGTGGATCCGGACGCACCGGCGGTCCGAGGTGTCGTACGGGCCGCGGGAGGCGTTCCCGGGGCAGAGGTAGCCGTAGCGCGTGCCGTCCTTGAGCGTCTCGGGTTCGGGGACGCCGAGGCGGGCGAAGCCGTCGGCGGGGGTGTCGGGTTGGGCGGCGGTGGGTTCGAGCCAGGTGCCTTCCGGGGGGTGTTCCGCCAAATAGCTCTCCGCGGTGGTCCTCGGCAGGGTGAAGGTGAGGAAGCCGGTGTCGACGCGGGAGGTGGTCTCGTACGCGGCCCGGGGGGATTCCGCCCCGACGGGGACGGGGACGCCCATCCGGCCGCTGAGCCACTGCGGTGTGACGCCCTCGGCCCAGCGCGCGTCCGCCGCCCGCCCCGGTACGCGGTCCCCGCCGTCGCCGCCCGGGTCGGCGAGGAGCCAGACGCCGGCCACCACGACGCCCAGCAGGGCCAGGGCCCCCAGGACCGCCGACGCGACGAGTCCGGCACGACGGCGACCGCCGCGGCCTCCGTCGCCGCCGGCCGGGGCGGGGCGATGGGTGTCGAGGCCGTTCAACGGACTCCTCCTCCGGGGCGGGCCGCGTCGGTCTCCGGTCTTCCGCCGGGCCCGCCGGTCGTCCGGTCCTGCTGCTGTTCCCGGCCGGGGTTCAGCCGCCCGTCGCGGCTCTCCCCGGGGCCCGGCAGCGGTTCGCCGTTCGGCTGCGCGGTGCCGAGGTCGTAGCTGCGGACGTCGCTGCTGCCCGCCATGTCGAACTCCTGGGCGAGGCCCACGCGGTGCAGTTTGGCCATGTCCCCGTCGGGGATGTCGAGCGGGCCGACCTTGACGCCCTTGCCCTCGTCCCAGTTGTAGCGGTCCCAGACGTTGGCCTGGTAGTCGATGCTGATCTTCGGGTTCCCGTTCGCGTCGGGGACGGCCGTCACGACTCCCGTGACGTTGGTGTTGACTCCTCCGACCGCGTAGTACCAGTTCGCGTCCAGCTTGTCGGTGAAGTAGAAGTCGTCGGGGTGTCTGGCCTCGACCGGGATGACGACCGGCTTGCCGCCGTTCTTCCGGAACTCCTCCGCCGCCTGCTCGCGCCAGCCGTCCTGGTTGAGCCGGACGATGTCGTCGACGTACGTCTTGAAGGCGGGGACGTCGGCCATCATCCGGTCGACGGGCAGATTCATGGGTTTGCCGCTGTTGCCCAGATAGTGGTCCATATGGCGGGCGGCGTCGGTCATGCCCTTGGCGTCCGCGCCCTCCGTGAGGAGATACATCTTCGCCTCGGTCCACCGGTCCCCGACGCCGACGCCGCGGGAGTCGTGCTCGCCCGCCCCCGCGTCCGGGGAGATCTGCGGCATCGTGGGGCTGAGGATGCCCGCGGCCAGCAGGTCGTTCCGGTGCGCCGCCCAGAGCTGGGCGCGGGCGCCGGGGCTGAGGGACTCCCAGAGCATCCGCAGTCTGTCCCGCTCGATCCCGCTCAGGCCCCCGCCGCGTTTCGCCAGTTCCGTCGCGCGCGGCAGCTGGTCCTCGTCGAGTGAGGTGTATGTGGCGTGGCCCGCGTTGTACGGGTCGTTGCCGTGGGAGGCGCGGAGCGCGCGGACGGCCGTCGCGTCGATCTCGGCGGCGTGCTGGACGGTCCGGGTGAGGGCGTCCGCGTACCACCGCATCCGGTCCTTGACCCGCTGGTCGGGGCCCTGGGGCGTACAGACCGCCTCGATCACCCGGACCGTGCCGCACGGGCCGTCGGAGACGATCAGCGCCGGGTCCGGCGGGTTCCGGTTCTGGTCGCCCGTGCCCGCGGCCTCGGTGAGGCTCCGGGCCTTCTTCTGGATCGCCGCCAGTTCGGCATGGGCGTCGGTGAGGACGGCGGCGATGCTTTCGGCTTCCTGGTGGAGGTCCGCGATCTCCTTGGCCGTCTTATGGACGAATTCCCTGGTCACGGTGGCGTTGGCGCCTTCCCACCGGGCTCCGTCGGAGTGTTTCACCAGGCCGTCGCGGGTCCCTCCGGCCAGCTTGGCCAGCTCCCCGGCCATCGTCCGCCAGTCCGCAGCGGCCGTACCGAGCCCCGTGAGGTCCAGGGCCATCAGATCCGAGTACGAGAACGTCATCGGGCCGCCGCCTACCGGAAGTACTCGTTCAGCGCCGATACGGAGACCGGGCCCGTCCGGCCGCCGATCTCGGTGGCGATCTTCGCATCGTCCCGGGCGTGCAGTTTCTTGCTGAAGTCGAGGTGGTTGGAGATATGCGCACATGCCTGGAGGACATGTTTGACCTGCGAGGTCCAGATCCCGACGGTCGACTCCAGTTCGGCGCCGAGCCCGAGGTTACGGCTCTTGAGGCCGGCCGCCGCCCGCATGGTGGAACCGGAGCCCCCGGCGTCCAGGCCCGTGCCCGCGATATCGGCCTTCTTCTTCAGCTCGCCGTGGAGGACGAACGCCTCATGGCCGACGGCGCCCAGATCGTCCTGGCGGACCACCAGGTCGCCGCCGGACGGGCCGCCCGGCGGGGCCGCCTGGTTCAGCCGCGTCCCGGTCTCCCGCCGCTCCGCCGCCCCGGCCTTGGCCCGCTCCCACTCGCCCCATGACATCCGTGTGCTCGCCCCCCGCCGCTCCGCCCTCCGCCGTCCCGTGCCGGGCCGTCCGGAGGCTCCTACCCCTCGGCCACCAATATCCACCAACTTCCTTGATCCCGGGGCGGGTTGTGGATACCGGGCCGGGCGCGCCGGGGCCGGGGCCGGTGCCCCTGGCCGTCTTCACGATCACGAAGGTGAAGCTGATCAGCAGCGCCCACGACGCCCATTTCGTGACCGGGACCGGGGACCACGTCTCCAGCTGATGGGGGTACGACCAGGCCCCGAGGTATGTCGCCAGGTTCTCGGCCACCCAGAGGAAGAAGCCGATCAGGACGAAGGCGAGCGCGAGCGGCATCCGGAGGCGGGCGGGGCCGACCGTGTACGAGACCCGGGTTCCCAGGGTCGCCAGGAGGAGGGCGGCGGCGAGCGGCCAGCGGGCGTCCGGGAGCCAGTGGTGGGTGAGGAAGTTGAGGTAGACGAGGGCGGCGAGTACGGCGGTCGTACGGGGGCGGTAGCCGGTGAAGTCCAGGTCGAAGAGGCGCCAGGAGCGGCAGACGTAGCTGCCGACGGCCGCGTACATGAAGCCGCCGTACAGCGGCACCCCGGCGACCTTCGTCAGGGCGTCCTCGGGGTACGACCACGAGCCCACGTGCACCTTCACCGCCTCGAAGAGGAAGCCGAGCAGATGGCAGACCGCGATCACCGCGACCTCCCGGCCGGTCTCCCAGCGCATCGCCCAGCCGGTGGCCGTGAGGGCGACGCCGTAGATCAGCAGCAGGTCGTAGCGGGCCACGGGGAGGTCGTCGGGGAGGGCTTCCGACGCGGCCATGCCGAGGAAGAGCGCGGCGGCGAAGACGCATGCCTTGGTCTGGATCCAGCCGAAGACCAGGAGGCGGCGGACGCAGGTCCGGGGGGCGGATACGGCGGGGCGGACGGGGGTCGCGGAAGAGGTCATGGGCGCCTTTTAGGAGGAGACGGGTGAATTCCCGGACACGCGCCCGGAGGCCGGTGCGTTGCACTCGGGCGGGGTTTTGTCGGACAGATCACATGACATGCGGATGATCCCGGCGCGGAGAAGAATGAAGGGGGGCGATTCCCGGGAGGCCGCCATGGGGCAGCAGCACGGCATCGGGGGCGTACCGTACGGTGCCCCTCCCCCGCCGACGCCGCGGGAGCGGGCCGAGACCGGGCGGGCCGCGCGGCGGACGACGCCGAGGTCGGCGCAGGCCCGGTACGAGCCGCCCGCCGACCGGCTGGACCCCGTCGAGATCGTCGAGGCGCAGTCCGCGACCCGGGTGCCCGAGCTGGTACCGGTCAGATACGGGCGGATGATCGAGTCACCGTTCCGGTTCTTCCGGGGGGCCGCCGCCGTGATGGCCGCCGATCTCGCGGCGGCGACACCCGCCAGCGGGCTGACCGCGCAGCTCTGCGGCGACGCGCACATGATGAACTTCCGGCTGCTGGGCTCGCCCGAGCGGCGGCTGGTCTTCGATATCAACGACTTCGACGAGACCCATCCGGGGCCCTGGGAGTGGGACGTCAAACGGCTCGCGACCAGTCTGGTCATCGCGGGCCGGGAGAACGGCTGGCCGGAGGAGGAGCGGACGGCGATCGTCCGGGCGGCTGTACGGACCTACCGGCGGCGGATCCGGGCCTACGCCGGGATGGGCAATCTCGATGTCTGGTACGACCGCGGCGATATGGAGCAGGTCCAGTTGCTGGCCGACGAGCGGCTCGACCGGCGCGGCCGGGAGCGGCTGGCGGAGGCGATGGCGAAGGCCAGGACCCGGGACAGTATGAAGGCGTTCGAGAAGCTGACGGAGATCCGGGACGGCGGGCGGCGGTTCGCGGCCGATCCGCCGCTGATCGTGCCGGTGGCGGAGCTGCTCGCCGGGCCCGGACTCGACCGGCTCGTCCGGGAGCTGCACAACCTGGTCGACCACTACGGCAGCAGTCTCTCCATGGAGCGGCGGCATCTGCTCGGGCAGTACCGGGTGGTCGACATCGCCCGCAAGGTGGTCGGGGTCGGCAGTGTCGGCACCCGCTGCTGGGTGCTGTTGCTGCTGGGCCGGGACGACACCGATCCGCTGATCCTCCAGGCGAAGGAGGCGGACCGGTCGGTACTGGAGGCGTTCACGGAGCGCAGCGCGTACGAGAACCAGGGGCAGCGGGTGGTGGCCGGGCAGCGGCTGATGCAGGCGGTCGGCGATGTGTTCCTGGGGTGGGACCGGGTCACCGACGTCGATGTGCCGTACCGCGACTTCTATGTACGGCAGTTGCACGACTGGAAGGGGATCGTGGTGCCGCAGGCGATGGTGCCGAAGGGGATGCGGCTGTTCGCCGAGTTGTGCGGGGCGACCCTGGCCCGGGCGCACGCCAGGTCGGGGGACCGGATCGCGATCGCCGCCTATGTGGGGGGCGGGGAGGTGCTCGACGGGGCGATCGCCCGGTTCGCGGAGGCGTACGCCGATCAGAACGAGCGCGATCACGCCGCCCTGGTGGCCGCCGTGCGGGAGGGGCGCGTCACGGCGGAAGAGGTGGCGTAGGGGGCGTGGGACCACGGGGCGAACGGCGGTCCCGGGGGCGTCGGCGTCGGCGGGGCGTTCGGCTCCGGGCGGGGGGTCGTCACTTCCAGGGGATGTTCCGCCACGGGCTGGCCTCGTCCGTGGTCAGGATCCGGTGGCAGGCCAGCGCGCCCTCGTACCAGTCGCCGAACTCCTCGTCGTCGAAGTGGAGACAGCGGCCCAGGACGTACGCGGCCGAGAACTCCTCCCACGAGCGGTAGTTCGCCCGGGCCGCCGCGCCCGCGCGCAGGATCGCGTCCTCCGTCTCGGCGAGCGTGCCGAACCGGGCGCCGAGGCCCCAGCGGGCCATGCCGGAGGCGCGGCCGTAGTCCCAGGCTTCCAGGGTGCGGGTGTACTGGGTGTCGCCGAGCAGTCCGTCGGCCCGGAACCGGGCCTCGTAGCGGGCGATCCGGCCGATCAGCCGGCCGACGCCGGTGACCTGGGCGGCGACCTCGGACTCGTCGGCCTCGGCGCCGGGCGTGACGCCGTCGGCGGTGATCTTCGGTTCGGCGGCGCGGGCCGCGTTGGCCCGGATGACGCGTTCGGCGACGGACCGCCAGTGGTCGAGTTCGACGGCGCCGCCGTAGTCGCGGGCCAGGTTCTGGCGGACCCGGAGGGCGAACTCCCAGACGGGGCTGACCAGGTCGGCCCGGATCAGCCGTTCCAGGGTGTCGCGCCATTCGTCGCGGCTGTTGATGTCCCACCATTCGCGGAGCCGTTCGCGTTCCCGGCGGTAGCCGCGGCCGTGGTAGCCGATGGCGTTCCACAGTTCGCCGTTGTTGACGGAGAGCAGCGCCCCGCAGGCCAGTCCGTGCGCGACCGAGCCGTGCAGGGGGCCGCCGACGTGCAGGGCGCGCAGCCGCCGGCCGGGGCGGATGGCGTCGGAGGGGGCGGCGTGCCGCTGCCACTGGGCGCGGTGGGCGGGGGTGGTGGGGAAGAACGCCTCGCAGGGTGTGCCGGGGTTGATCACCAGCCATGCCGGGTCGGTGTGGTCCCAGGCGCCCGCGTACCAGGCGAGGGACGCCGAGTGGAAGACCGGGTCCTCGACGGGCGCGGGCAGTACGCCCTCCGTGTAGAGGGCCACGCAGGCGCCGCCGACCTGGGGCGCGAAGAACGGCAGGATCTGGACCTCGGCGGGGTGGGAGTCGAGGAACGACCGGTGCTGGGCGGTGTAGAGCCAGTTGCGGCCCAGGACCTCGAAGTAGGCGGGCCAGTCGCCGCGCGTCTTCGCCTCGTACAGCAGGCGTTCGATCCGGCTGGGGGCCTGCCAGGCGGGGGCCGGCGGGCCGTGGGGCGGGGGTACGGCGGCGAACGGGTCGTGGACGGTGGGCGCTGGGCCGTAGGCGTAGCCGGGGCCTTGGTGGTGGGCGGGGCCGTGGCCGTGGCCGTATCCATAGGCGGGGCCGTTGCCGGGGCCGTATCCGTAGGCGTGGCCGGTTCCGTGGGGCGGGCGGTACGAGTACGGGCCGGGGGCGCCGGGATCCCCGGGGCCGCCGGGGGGCGTGCCGCCGCCGTACCGCGGCGGGCCGAAGCCCGGGACGCCGCCGTTCCCGTCCGGTGCGCCTCCGCCCGGGGTGTCCTGCCCGTTCCCCATCCCCATACGAAAACTCTATCGAGACCGGTGTCGGAACGGCGTGATCACCGGTCCGGGTACTCCGCGCGGGGGACGGTACGGCCGAAGGCGCGGGGCGTCGCGTGGCGGGAGGGGCGGCCGGGGCCGGGGACGGGTTGAGTGGCCGGGGGCACGGGCGGGCCCCGACGACGCACCGGAGGAGGACGGCCGTGTCCGTACCGTCGGCACTCGACCACCAGGTCACCGGCTACAGCCTGGCGCACGCGTACTGGATGGCGCGCGCCGCCCGGCTCGCCTACGAGAATCCGGCCGAGGTCGAGCGGCAGGCGCGGGACTGGGGGTTCGACCGGGTACGGCACCACGAGTCCCTGTTCGAGCCGCCGTTCGCCCTGGAGGACACCCAGGCGTACACGATGGCCAGCGACCGGATGATCGTGACCGCGTTCCGGGGGACCGAGCCGGCCCTGATCCGGGACTGGCTCTCGGACGCGGCCACCCCGCCGTGGCCGGGCCCGGCCAGGACCGGATATATGCACTACGGCTTCGCGGAGGCGCTGGACTCGGTCTATCCGGGGGTGCGGGAGACGGTCGCCGGGTTCCGCGACGGCGGACAGACGGTGTGGTTCACCGGGCACAGCCTGGGCGGCGCGCTGGCGATGCTCGCCGGGTGCCGGATGTATCTGGAGGAGCCCCGGCTGCGGGCCGACGGCGTCTACACGTACGGCCAGCCGCGCGCCTGCGACCGGGTGCTGGCCGCCGCCGTGAACAAGGGGTTCAAGGACCGGCTGTTCCGGTTCGTCAACAACGACGACGTCGTACCGCTGCTGCCGCCGGAGCCCGCGTACGCGCATACGGACGCCCTGCGCTGGTTCGACGCGAAGGGCACGCTGCACACCTCGATGCCCCGGCTCGCGGGGGCGGCCGACCGGCTGCGCGGGGCGGTGGCCGATCCGGTCGCCCTGCCCTCGGGCGGGGTGCGGGATCACTTCATCGACGCGTATGTGACGGTGCTGGAGCGGAGCCTTCAATAAGCGGAGCCTTCAACAGAGGTACGGGATCGGGAGTTTTCCGGGACATACGGGTACGGCTGCGGGGCCGCTCGTGGTGAGCGGCCCCGCAGCCGTGTCCGTATTCGCGTCCTGATGGTCCGGAGGTCCCGGTCAGGCGATCGGCGTCAGCGCCTGGTCGTCATCGGCCCGCCCCGGCCCCGTGTCCGTACCCGTCCCCGTACCGTTCGCGGCGCTCTTGTCCCGGCCCCGGAGGAGGATCGCCGCCAGCAGCGCGGCGACCACGACCCCGATCCCGCCCGCGACGAAGCTGTTCGCCATCGCCTGGGTGAAGGCGTCCCGCGCGGCGTCCGCCAGCGCCGGGACCTTCAAAGCCGCCGCCACCGACTCCTCGGCCGCCTCGGGGGCGCTGCCGGGCAGTTCGTTCCGGTACGTGGTGGAGAGCACCGCGCCGAGGATCGCCACTCCGAGGGCGGCGCCCGCCTGCTGGATGGTGTCGTTGAGCGCCGAGCCGACCCCCGCGTGCTCCTGGGGCACCGCGCCCATCAGGGCGGCGATCGCGGCGGGCATCGCCAGTCCGCCACCGGCGCCCATCAGCAGCATGGCCGTGGTGATCAGGCCCCAGCCGTCGCCCTCGGAGAGGGTGGCGAGGGTGCCGAAACCGGCGGCGATCACCAGCAGGCCGAGCACGGCCACGATCCGGTTGCCGGTCCTGGGGAGCAGCGCGGCCCCGATGCCGTTGAAGGCGATCACGGCGACCGCCATCGGGGCGAAGGCGAGACCGGTCTCGGTGGCGCTGTAGCCGAGGACGAACTGGAGGTACTGGGTCAGGACCAGCATCAGACCGCCGTTGGCGAAGGTCAGCAGGACGAGCGAGAAGCTGGCGCCGGTGAAGACCTTGTTACGGAAGAGGGAGACGGGGACCATCGGCCACTCGATACGGGCCTCCCATATCGCGAAGCCGACCAGGGAGACGGCGGCGACGACGGCGGCGGCCAGTGTGACGGGGTCGCCCAGGCCCTTCTTCGGGGCCTCGATGATGGTCCAGACGAGGGCGGTCATCCCGGTCATCGACAGCACCATGCCGGGGAAGTCGGGCTTCCGCCACGGGCCCTTGGACTCCGGCATCAGCAGCAGGGCGGAGCCGATGGCGAGCGCCGCGATCGGCACGTTGATCAGGAAGACCGCGCCCCACCAGAAGTCGGCGATCAGCGCGCCGCCGAGGACCGGGCCGCCGACCAGGCCGACCATCGCGACGGCGGACCAGGCGGCGATCGCCTTGGGGCGCTCGTCCTCGTCGAAGACGGTGATCAGGATGGAGAGCGTGCTCGGCATCACCAGCGCGCCGCCGACGCCCATCAGCACCCGGGCCGCGATCAGGGTCTCCGGGCTCTCCGCGTAGGTCGCGATCAGCGACGCGAGTCCGAAGAGCGCCAGGCCGATGATCATCACCCGGCGGCGGCCGAACCGGTCGGAGAGGCTTCCGGCGGTGAGCAGCAGTCCGGCGAAGACCAGGATGTAGGACTCGATGATCCACTGGATGTCGGTGGCGCTCGCCCCGAGGTCGTCGGTGATCGCGGGGACCGCGACCGTCAGCACCATGTTGTCGATGACCAGGACGAGGGTGCTCAGGCAGAGCACCACGAGGATCAGCCAGCGGCGCGGGTGACGGTCCGAGGCCGCGCCCGCCGGGCCCGCCGCCGTTCCCGTCGCGCCTTCCGGTCCCCGCGCGCCCGCCGTCTCCGGTTCGTTCCGGTGTGACCGCTCCTGCTTCATGGCCGCTTCCCCTCCGAGTAGTCGTACGGCGATATCCCGAGCGATCGCCGTACGGCGTGCGCTCTGCCGAACACTGTACGGAGACCGAACAGTGTTCGCAAGAACGTACGGCGTACGTAACTGCGTTAGGGTTGGTCGCGACGGAACCCGACGGAACCGACGAAGAGGCACCGGCCCCGGTACGGGACGGCGCGCGGGACGCGAGAGGAGCCCTGGACATGGCGGTCGAGGAGCAGGCGCCGGGGACGGCGGACGCGGTCGGCTCGAAGGCGGACGAGGGCTTCCCCTCCGTCTGGACCCGGCCCCGGCGCCGTAAGCGGGAACAGCCGGCGCTGAGCCGGGAGCAGATCGTCGCCGAGGCTCTCGCCCTGCTGGACAGCGACGGCGTCGAGGCGCTGAGCATGCGGAAGCTCGGCGCCCGGCTGAAGGCCGGGGCGACCTCCGTGTACTCGCACGTCGCGAACAAGGAGGAGCTGATCGAGCTGGTCGTGGACGAGGTCTACGGCGAGATCGACGTCCCGGAGCCCACCGGCCCCGACGACTGGCGGCGGGCCCTGGAGGAGTTCGCGCACAGCGTCCGGGCGACGATCCTGCGCCACCCGTGGATGGCGTCGGTCCTGGGCGAGGTCGGCATGGCCTATCTGGGGCCGAACATGATGCGCCTCTCCGACCGGGGGCTCGGCATCTTCGAGGCCGCCGGATGCGACGACGCCGAGACCGCCGACGTCCTGATGAGTACGCTGATCGCCTTTGTGATCGGTACGGCGCTCACCGAGGCCGCGTATCTGACGTCGCTGGCCCGGAGCGGCCGGACCGAGCGGGAGTGGCTGGAGAGCGTCCGGCCCGCGGCGGTGGCGGCGGCGCAGCAGTACCCCCGGCTGCGGAAGCGGTACGCGGCGCTGGACGAGATGGAGCCGACGGATACCCGGGGGTCGTCCTTCGACCAGGGGCTGGCCTGCGTCCTCGACGGGATCGCGGTCCGGCTGCGGGCCGCCTGACGCGCCGTACGGATACCCGCCCCGATACGTACGAGGGGGTGGCGCCGCACGGGCGGCGCCACCCCCTCCGTAGGCGGACCGGCGGTGTCAGGCCGTCCCGCGCAGCCGCGCCAGCGCCGCTTCGAGATCGGGGCGGGCGGGACGGTTGTACGGCAGCTTCGCCAGCACGGCCGCCATGCCGCAGGTGTCGGTGAGCGCCGAGAAGACCAGTCCGCCCGAGACGCCCCCGGCGAGCAGCAGCCAGGCCGGGTGCAGAAAGAACCCGAGGACGACACCGGTCAGTATCAGCGCACCCGCCGCCAGCCTGACCTGGCGCTCCATCGCCCAGCCCGCGCGCGGCACCGCGCAGACGGTTCCCGGGGCGGCCCCCGGGTCGGTGGCGGAGGCGGTGTTGTCGGGGTGCTCCAGCGGATAGCCGCGGGCCGCCCAGCCCGACGTACCGCCGCTCAGGCTCGCCGTCCGCACGGCCCGCCCGGCCAGCAGCTCGCGGGCCTTCGCCGACCGCGCGCCGGAAGCGCAGACGAGCAGCACCTCACCGCGCCCGGCGGCGGCCCCGATCTCCGGCACCGCGCGGCGCACCTGGTCGAGGGGGACGTTGACGGCGCCCGGGAGATGGCCGGAGGCGTACTCGCCGGGCGTACGGACGTCGATCACGGTCATTACGGCCTGCCGGGCCCGGGCGCCGTCGGCGTCGTACTCGGTGGGACGGGCCTGGTTCCCGTGGGTTCGGGGGGAGTGTGACATCGGTGACGCTCCTCGGAGGAAGGAAGGGGGTAAATTACCCCCAGGGGTATGTACGGGACTGGTCCGGTCCGCGCCCGCCTCATGGACGGACCGGGCGGACGGAGCTGGATCCGGAGCCGGAGCCGGTACGACGACCGGAACCGGGAAACCGGGAAGGAGTGGACGACGTGGAACTCGATCTCGCCGCCGCCGAGCTGAAGGCCGTGCTGAACCGGCTGCGCCGGGCGCAGGGTCAGATCTCCGGAGTGATCCGGATGATCGAGGAGGGCCGGGACTGCGAGGAGGTCGTGACCCAGCTCGCCGCCGCGTCCCGCGCCCTCGACCGGGCCGGGTTCGCCATCATCGCGACCGGCCTCCAGCAGTGCCTGACCGACATCGGCCCGGAGGACGGGGCCGAGGACGGCGGCGGAGACGGATCGGCCGCGCCGGAGGGCTCCGGCGGGACCCGCCGCAGGCGGATCGAGGACCCGGAGAAGATGCGGGCCCGGCTGGAGAAGCTCTTCCTGTCACTGGCCTGAGCCGGACTACGACGGCGACGGGGACGGCGGCGAGGGGCATGTCACACCACCCCCGTCGCGTCCGTCGCCATGGCCACGGCCACCGCGATCAGCACCCAGGCGAGGATCCGCCGCAGGGTCGCGGCCGGGAGCCGGTCCGCGAGCCGCTTGCCGTCCCACGCCCCGAGGACGGCCGCGGCGGCGAAGGGCGCGATCAGCCCCCATTCGAGGCCCTGCGCCGTACCGGAACGGGTCGCCAGGGCGGCGATCGCGTTGACCGTGATCACCAGCAGCCCGGTCCCGACGGCGGTACGCGTCCCGAGGCCGAGGGTCCTGATCAGGGCCGGTACGACGAGGAACCCGCCGCCCACCCCGAGGACCCCGGTCAGCGCCCCGACCCCGGCCCCGGCCCGTACGGCGGGACCGGTGCCACCGGCCCGTTCGACGCCCTCGCCGCCCCGGACGGACCCGGAATCGGAATCGGCCCCGGAAGCCTTCTCGTCGCGGTCGTCGCGCTCGTCCCGGCCGTCGTCGGAGCGGAGCATGCCGATCGCGACCACAGCCGCGATCACCGCGAAGGCCCCGGTCAGTACGGCGTCCGGCAGCCGGGCCGCCAGTACGCCCCCGAGGGCGGCGGGGATCAGCCCGGCCACCGCGAAGAGGGCTCCGGTACGCCAGCGGACCCGGCCGTCCCGGGCGTGCGCGTACAGGGCCGTGACCGAGGTCAGCGCCACGACGACCAGACTCGCGGTGGTCGCCGTGACCGGGCTGAACCCGAGGAGGTAGATCAGGGCGGGGACGGCGAGCACACTGCCGCCACCGCCGAGGGCCCCCAGGGCGATCCCGACCACGGCGCCCGCGAGGAGGGCGAGTATCACGACGCGGTACGCGCCCGGGGGAGCCCGCCGGGGGAGCCGCCGTCACCTACGGGAGCGGACGCGTCCGCCCCCGTACCCCCGCCCGATCCCGATCCGTCCGATCCGTCCGGGACGACCCGGAGCCCCGCCGCCTCCGCCGCCGTGAAGGCGTCGTCGACGGCCACGACCTCGCGGCCCGCCGCGTCCAGCAGGGACGCGGCGATCGCGGCCCGGAAGCCGCCCGCGCAGTGCGCCCAGACGGTGCCCGGCGGTATCTCTCCCAGCCGGGACCGCAGTTCGTGCAGGGGAATGGGGAGGGCGCCCTCGATCCGGCCGGAGCCCGCCCGTTCCGAGGCGCGCCGGACGTCCACGATCACCACGGGCTCTCCCGTCCCGGCCCGGTCGGCGTCGGCCGCCGCCGCCAGGTCGGCGAAGGTGCCGCGCCGGAAGGACCGGGCGGTCTCGCCGTCGCGGAGCCAGTTCGCGACCCCGCCGGGCACGCCCGCCGCCGGGCGGTCGAGACCGACCCGCACCAGCTCGCGCCGGGCCTCCGCCAGCTGCTCGGGCGAGGCGGCGAGCAGGGTCACCGGCCTGCCCCACGGCACGAGCCAGGCGAGCTGTACGGCGAGCTGGCCGCCGGACTCGATATTGACCGTGCCCGCCACATGGCCCGCCGCGAAGGCGACCCGGCCGCGCAGATCGATCACCCACTCCCCTTCCGCGAGCCGGGCCGCGATCTCGTCGGCGTCCGCGACGGCGGCCGGGGTGGTCAGATCGACGGGCGCGGGGCCGCGCGAGTTCAGCGGTCCCATATGCGCGTAGTACGCGGGAATGTCGTCGAGGGAGGCGAGGAGTTCGGCGACGAAGGTGTCGACGTCCTTGAGCAGCGCCTCGTTGCCGCGCCGCTCCGCGCCGACGGTACTGCCGCCGCCGACCGCGCCCGGTACGCCCGCACCGGTGGCGCCCGCCGAGCAGAGGCTGCCGAAGCCGTGGGTGGGCAGTACGGCCGTGGTGTCGGGAAGCCCGTCCACGAGCCGGTGCGCGGAGGCGTGCTGGGCCCGGGCCAGTCCCTCGGTGAGCCGGGGTTCGACCAGGTCGGGGCGGCCGACCGTACCGATCAGCAGCGATCCGCCGGTGAACGCGGCGACGGGGTCGCCCGCCTCCTCCAGTACGTAGGCGGTGTGGTGCGGGGTGTGCCCGGGGGTGGCGACGGCGCGCAGTACCAGCTCCGTGTCGATCTCCGTACGGTCGCCGTCGGCGACGGGAACCCGGGTGTACGACACCCGCGCCCCGGCCGGGACGAGATACGCGGCACCCGTCAGCCGGGCCAGCTCCAGGCCGCCGGTGACGTAGTCGTTGTGGACATGGGTCTCGGCGACCACCGCGATCCGGACCCCGCGCCGGGCGGCGGCCTCCAGGACCCGGTCGATGTCCCGGGGCGGGTCGACCACGACGGCCGTACGGGCTCCGCCCGCGAGATAGCCGCGGTTGCCGAGCCCGGGTACCTCCAAGGTGTCGATGAAGAACACTGCGGTGATCCTTTCGCGCTCTGTGTACCCCCCGGGGTATACGGGGACCGTACCAAATTACCCCCGGGGGTATTCAAGCGGGTGTGAAGGACCTCATGGAGGGGTGGGCGAGCGGGCACGCTCGGTAGGGATTCGTACGGGATCCGTACGGAAGAACGCGCGGGGGGACGGTTCAGACGGCCGCAGCGCCGGGGGCCGGTCCGGTGCCGGACTCCGGGTCGGGGCCGGTCTCCGGCCGTACCCCCGTGACCAGGTACGAGACGAACTCCACCTGCGCCGAACCGTCACCCGTCGTCCACGGCGCGAGCAGTTCGCGGACCCGGGCGAGACCCCGGGAGACGTCGTCCGGACGGGCGTCCGTGAAGGCCCGCCCCCACGGGGTCGCCGACATGAATCCCGGGACGTAGTCGGAGAGCGGCGGCAGAGCGACCTCCGCCACCACCTCGCGTACGGTCACCTCGGTCAGGCCCGCCCCGGTCAGCAGCCCGGAGAGCCGGTCGGCGCCGCATTCGAAGGCGGTCGCGTACCAGTCCATGATCGGGCCCGCGCCGTTCTCCTCCATCGCCTGCCCGGTCGCGGCGAAGAACGGCGAACGGCCCAGCGGCGCCCAAGCGGTGAACCCCAGCAGCCCGCCGGGGCGGGTGACCCGGACGGCCTCGGCGACACCGGCGGCCCGGTCGGGGAAGAACTGCACGCCCTGCTGGCAGAGCACGGTGTCGAACGTGCCGTTGGCGTACGGCAGATCGTCCGCCGACGCCTCCTGCCACTCCACCACGATGCCGTCGGCGACCGCGTGCTCGGCGGCGACCAGCAGCATCCCCGGCGCCGGGTCGACACCGACGACCCGGCTCCCGGTCCCGGCCAGCCGCGCGGCGGCGGTACGGGCGACGAAGCCCGTACCGCAGGCGAGATCGAGGAGGGCGGTACCGGGCGACAGCGGGACGGTACCGAGCAGCGCCCCGACGAAGGGGGTCATGACCGGGGCGGCGTACCGCTCGTAACGCTCGGGAGCCCGGTCGGTGAGCCGGAATCCGGCGCCCGCGTCACCGGTGGCCGCCGGGTCCGCATCGGGGGCCGGGGCCGCCCGGCCGGGACCGTACCGCGCGTCGCGCCACCCGCCGTCGCGGCCCGCGTCCGCGCGCTCACCGCCCGTCCGGCCCATACATCCGACGATAGAGACGGCGGGCGGTCGTCGCATCTCGGCGTACGAAGCCACGGCTACGGTGCTGGGCTTTGGCCCTGGACTCCGGCACCGGCGCCGGAATCCGTTGAAGGCGCAACCGCCCCGGGGGCCTCCGGAGCCCCGGGAGCCCCGCCCCGACCGGGCTCTCTACCCGGCGGAGGACCCGCCGGGGGACCCCCCGTACATCCTTCGATGTAGCCGTCTTTCGTCAACGGTCACGAGGATCCGGCGCCGTACCGCCGGGACGATGAAGACGTGACCATCCAGACCAAGACCCAGATCCCGTCCTCGGGCACGGCGGTCGGCTCCGGCCCCGGATCCCCGGCCCGGCTCCCCCTCCTCGACGTCCTGCGCGGCGCGGCGATCCTCGGCACCCTGATGACCAACGTCTGGGTGTTCACGGCGCCGGGCGCGGAATGGGGCGTCCTCACCGGAGCGGTCGGCACGCCCGTCTTCGACTCCGTACCGCACGCCGTGGAGGCATCCTTCCGGCTGCTGGCCAACGGCAAGTTCCTCGCCCTGCTGACCATCCTGTTCGGCGTGGGCCTGGCCATCCAGTACGCCTCCGCCGAACGGCGCGGCAAACCCTGGCCCGGCTCCTACCGGCCCCGCGCCTACTTCCTCTTCTTCGAGGGCACCGTCCACTTCGTCCTGATCTTCGCCTGGGACGTCCTGATGGGGTACGCCGTCACGGCCCTGCTCGTCGCCTGGCTGCTGACCCGCTCCCTCAAGGCCCAGAACCGGGTGATGTGGTGGCTCGGCGGCGTCCATGTGACCCTGATGCTCCTCGCCACGGCCGTACTCGCGGCCGAGGACGGCGGCGGAACGACCGAACTCGACGACGACGTACGCGAGCTGTACGCCTCCGGAAGCTACGGGGAGCAGATCCTCTTCCGCCTGGAGAACGCGCTCGCCATGCGGATGGAACCCATCGTCACCTTCCCCCTGCTGGTCTTCCTCTTCCTCCTCGGCGTCCGCCTGTTCCGCGCGGGAGCCTTCGGCACCGACGACACCGCCCGCCGCATCCGGACCCGGCTGCTCGGCTGGGGCCTCGGCCTCGGACTCCCGATCAGCATCGTCTCGACCGCCGTCGGCCCCGAACTCGTCCTGGTCGACCGCTACATCGGCGGCCCCCTCACGGCCCTCGGCTACATCGGCCTGATCGGTTTCATCGTGGACCGCGTCCGCCGCCCCGGCATCCTGATGACCGGCCTGATCTCCGTCGGCCGTACCGCGTTGACCGGCTACGTCCTCCAGAACCTGATCTGCATGCTGGCCGCGTACGGCATCGGCCTCGGCCTCGCGGAAACCCTCGGGCCCGACTGGTCCCCGTGGTGGGTGATCGCCCTGTGGGCGGTGGTCTGCGCCTTCCTGATGACCGGCGCCACCCTCTGGCTCCGCCGCTTCAACACCGGCCCACTGGAGTCGGTCCAGCGGTGGGCCCTGCGCCGCTGACGGGTACGCGCCCCGGGGCCCGGTCCTGACATCAGGACCGGGCCCCTTCGGGTGCTTCCTCAGCGCCCGTGCCCCCGTCGGCAGACGAGGATCCCGCTGTGGGTGGTCACGGTGAACGCGCCGTGGCGGCGGATGTGTTCGGCGACGAGTTCCCGGGCCCGGTCGACGGCGGCGTCGAAGGGGACGTCGTACCGATCGGCCCAGGCCCGGTAGGACCGCAGATGCGCGACGACCGGGGCCGGATCGGTGAGGCTGATGGTGCCCGGCAGGCCGATGGTCTCGATCTCCGGAAACACGGGCCGGAGGAACCCGGGGGCGCGCTCCAGAGAGAAACGCGCACTGAGCGACAACCGCGACGGCCCCTCCGCGACCCCGAGGACATCAGCTGCCGCGCGTGCCCACAGGGCGTCCAGTTCGTGCTTGTCCCGCTCGCCGTTGGTCGACACGATCACCGGCCCTCCGCCGACGACGACCCGATTGAGTTCGGAGACGGCGGCGGGGATGTCCGCCACGTGATAGAGCATGTGCAGCGCCAGAACGGCGTCGGCACCCCCGTCCCGTACCGGCAACCGGGCAACGTCCCCCACGACTACGGGCGCCGGAACACCGGCCAGGATCCCAGGCGACACGTCCATCCCGACGACCGTCAGATCAGCCCGCTCGACCCGGATCCGCGAGGTGTACCGCCCGTTCCCGCACCCGAGATCCAGCACGGTCCCGCGTACGTCCCGGAGCCGCTCGGCAACGAGCCCCGGCAGGTCGTAGCGGGGTGTCTGCCACTGGTACAGCGACTGCCGGACGGCGAGATCGTCCCCGGTCCGGTACGCGCTCCCGGCGAGTACGGCCCGGTCGGTGACGGGATCCGTGTTCACGCCGACGCCCCGTCCCGCCGCGCCGGGTCCATGGCGACTCGCAGCCAGTCGAGGGGATCCCCGGCCAACAGCTCATCCGCCAGCCGCCGCCCCGTACCGGTGACCAGCCGCTCCCGGCTGTTGTCGATCCAGCGTTGTGCGGCGCCATGGCCCTGTGCCCGGTACTCGATGCCCTGGAGCAGGCACTCCAGCTTGTCCGCGTCCCGGGCGCAGATCGCCTCGGGCGTCTCCTTCGCCTCGTATTCGTCGACCAGGTCCCGGACCGTGCTCGCCAGTACTTCCGGCATCCCGGCGGTCTGATCGGCCGTGACCGCCCGGGGGTCGGCGCTCGTCGCGTACTTCTTCCCGAGGTGGTTCACATCCCCGGTACGGGTCTCCTGCGAGTCGTGCCACACCGCGAGAAAGGCGGCCCGCGCCGGGTCGGCGCCCTCCAGCTTCGCGATGACGGAGGCGATCAGCGCCGTACGCCAGGAGTGCTCGGCCACGCTCTCGGGGTCCCGTACCCCGGCCATCCACCAGCCGGTGCGGCGGGCGTGCTTGAGCGTCCCGGCTTCGTACAGGAAGCGCGCGACGGCGGTCAGCTCGTCGTCCCGCCCCATGATGGTCTCCTCTCGTCAGCCGCCGGAAATGCGCACCACGTGTATGCGCTCAGACCCGTCTGGCGGATCCGGGGCAGGTCGTCATGGGTGAAGTGGCGCAGTTCCAGTCCGGTGGCGCTCACGGGCGGCTCCATTCGGACCGGTAGCGGTCGCCCCATTCGCGGGCGGACTCCGCGTCGGGGGCGAGAGTGAGCAGATCGCGGTAGTAATCACCGATGAGGGACCGGAGACGGCCGGGCAGCGGATGGTTCCCCATCACCCCGAAAGCCGTGGAGGCCGTCGCACACGCCAGTTCCGCATCTCCTTGGTGGAGTTGTGCCTTGGCGAGACTCACGTACTCCATGGCCCGGTTTCTGCGGAACCGCTCCGGAGTGTTGGCGAGAGACCGGTGTGAGGCCGCCTCCGCCTCCGTCCAGTCACCGAGTTGATTTCGCACGATACCGACCAGACCGGCCAGTTCGCCGACACCGTAGAAGTCCATCCAGGCGGCACGGGGAGCGTCGGGATCCGACTTGTCCAGCGCCTCCCAGGCATGACCGAGGGATCGCAGGGCCGCCTGCCGTTCTCCCAGATAGGACTGGCCGACGGCGGTACGGGCATGGGCGAGGGACGCGAACAAGGGGTCGCGCCGGGTCACGGCGGTGGCTTGCGCGGCATGAGCCGCGTCCACCGCATCCGCGTATTCGCCCCGTTGACGTGCGAGCATCGCGTACAGATTCCAGACCTCGAACTCGGATACGGGGTCCCCGGACATCCCGGCCAGGCGGACGGCCTTGCCGAGAAGGTCGTGTGCCCGGTTGGGCCGGTGAGCGTCGATGGCGTTCCAGGCGGCCGACGCGGTGAAGTCGGCGGCCACGGAGAAGAGCCGCTGGCGGATCCGCTGGGACGCGGCCAGCTTCTGCTTGTCCAGCGCGTCGACCGCACCCGCCAGCGCCGCCTTTTCCACGGCGGCGTGACCGCCCCGGCTCTGGTCCAGCGCCACCAGTCCGTCGAGCCGTTCGCGCAGTCGGATGACATCCGATGTGCCCACTGTCGAAGGGGCGCCGGTGAAACCGGTAAGGGGAACCGCGACGGCGGCGGTCGTCCCGGTGGTCGCGGTGAGGAAGTTTCGGCGCTTCACGGGTTGCTCCCGGGGTGTGGTGGGGTGTCCCGTCCTTGCCGGGGGCCGGAATCCCAACTCCTCGGCAGTACAGGAAAATACTGCCTCCAAGGCTTCGCGCTGCCGAGGGTGCGGCCACTTGGTCTTTCCCGTGAGCCAGTTGCGCACCGTGCGATCTCCCACGGTGCCCTCATGGCCGACGGCATACAGATAGTCGTTCAGCACATCGGCCAAGGCAGTCTGGGTGAAGCCGCGCTCGCGCAAGGCAAGGGCGAGCCTCTCGTTCCCCTCCATATACCCACCGTAGCCACCGGGCACCCCTGAGTAGGGCGCGCCGGGAAATTTCCGGTCCCGCGAGGACGGTGCCCCGGCGGATTTTCCTCCGGGCGGCCGACCATCGGCCGTTTGACCGGACGAGGTCGTCCCGACCGGGAACGCCCGGGCCGCTTCACTGCAAACCGAGGTCCGCATCGTGACCACGAAACCGTCCCCCACCGGGCACCCCGGCGACGTGTACGAACTGGCGCCCGGGCCCGCCCCGTACGAGGCGTGACGGGCCCGGGGTCGGCGTCCGGGGTGCGGTTAGAAGACGATCTTGTAGTCCGCCGAGTTCTTCATCAGGGCCGTGCTGCTGCTACGCGACTCGAAGGGCCGCTTCCAGTCGCCCGTGGCCCGGTAGTAGAACGTCCGGCCGTTGGGGCCGTACGCGTAGAGGTCCGGGCGGCCGTCGCGGTTGGCGTCGCCGATCGCGACGAGCTGGTTGTACTCGTTCCAGCCGCCGCCGATCCGGGTACGGGGGGCGAAGCCGCCCTTGCCGTCGCCGAGGTGGAGCCAGAGGACTCCGGCCTTGTCGCGGGCGACCAGGTCACCGGCCCGGGCGCCCGCGATGTCGCCGACGGCGGCGATCTCGGTGTAGCCGCCCCAGCCGTGGCCCGCCTTCTTCCGGGTGCCGTAGCCGGGGCCCTCCTCCGGGCCGGTCCGGGGGTAGAACCACAGGTCGCCCTTGCGGTCGACGGCGACCAGGTCGGGCTGGCCGTCGCCGTTCAGGTCGCTGCCCGCCGCGACGCGGTCGTAGATGCCCCAGCCGTAGCCGATCTTCAGCCGTCCGTCGGCGGGGGAGCCGTCGGGGCCGTACTGGTACTCCCAGAAGTCGCCCTTCTTGTCGCGGGCGACGAAGGTGGCGCTGGAGTTCCGGAGGCCGGACGCCTCGATGAGGTCGTAGCCGCCCCAGCCGTCGCCCAGGAACTCCCGTCCCGTTCCGGCGAGCAGGCGGACCCCGTTGGTCCAGGTGTTGTGGGTGTCCTCGCGCCAGAGCCGGCCTCCGCCGTCGGTGACCAGGAGGTCCGGGGAGCCGTTGTTCGTCCAGTCGTGCGGGGCGGCGGACCGGCTGATGTTGATGCGCCCGGTGGCGGTGGCGGGCGGGCCGACGCGGTTCCACGGGGTGGCGGTCAGGGACCATTCGTAGGGGCCGTTCGGGCCGTAGAAGGTCTTGCCGTTCGCGGTCATGGTGCCGTCCCAGTAGAGGTACGGCGGATCGTCCTGGTCGCCGCCCGCGATCCAGGGCATCAGGTCGATCTTCGTCTCGGCCCCCGTATAGATATGACGGAGGGTCAGCTTGTAGTCGGCGCGGTAACGGCTGAGGGTCCAGCGGAAGGGCGCCGTGTCCCGGGTGAGATCGGCCGACTCCGGGACGTCGGACTTGATGAAGGTGATCTCCGTGGGGCGCCCGGTGGTGGCGGTCTTCACCACCGAGGGCCCGCCCGCCGCGCCGGTGATCCGGTAGAGGCCGTCGCCCTGGCCGACGAGCCCGCCGGGGACCACGAGGGAGCCGTCCGGCGCCTGCTCCAGGTCGTCGGTGCGGTCGAGGAGTCTCACCGGGGTGCCGCCGGTCGCGGGTACGGCGGAGAGCTGGAGGTTCGCCGGGCTCACATACCCGTCGGCGTCGATGCCGTACACGACCCAGCCGCCGGTCAGGCCGATGTGGTGGTAGTTCGCGTACGGCACGGCGGTACGGCGGACCGTGCCCGTGGCCCGGTCGGCGACGGCGAGGGTCGACTTCTTCGCGGACGAGTTCCGCTCCACCCAGGCGATGTGGTCCGCCGATACGGCCGTGGCGAGCGCGTCGGTCCCCTCTTCCGGGGTGTGGTGGCCGGTGGCGGCGGCGCTCGCGGTGGCCAGGTCGACGGCGACGATCCGCCGGTCCATATAGCGGAGCAGTACGGTGTCCTTCGTCGCCGCGGCCACGGACGGCTCGATGAGAAGCCCGTCCGGCAGCCCGGTCACATCCCGGCTGGTGACGACGCCCCCGCTACTGGTGACGAGCTTGATCTTCTGCCCGTCGCGAGCGATCACGGTCGAGCCCACGGCGCCGAGGTAGGTGTATCCCGGGACGGCCGCGGCGAGGTCGATCTCCGTACGGGTGCCGCTGCCGCCGCCCGACAGATCGGCCAGGGTCACCTTGCCCCGGCCCGGGGCCTCGGGGAGGGCGACGACATCGGACGCCGCGCCGAACTGCGTGGCGTAGGAGTGGGCGGTGCCGACGGGGGTGACGGAGCCGTCGGCGTACCGCACCCAGCCGAGGGCGTCGCCGCCGGTTCTGACGAGATACCCGGTCTCCCCGGCGAAGACGACCGAGGTGTGGGTCAGCGGCGGCAGATTCTCGTTTCTCGCCTTCGGCGGGGTGGCGGCGGACACGGCGGACACGGCGGTCGCAGCGACGGACGCCGTGGGTTCGGCGGACGCCGGGGCGGTCAGGGCCAGCGGGCCCGCCGTGACGGCGACGGCCACGGCGATCGCGGTGGTCAGCCGCGACCGCCGCTTCGAGCGGTGGTACCGGTGGTGGTGCGGACGGAGCGGTCGTGACACAGCGGTTCTCCCCCAACTGCCCGCCCCGGCCCCGGAACGGGCGGGGCTGCGGCGTACGGCGCCCCGGGCTTCGTACCAGCACCGCCCGGAGCGGTTTCCTGCCGGATGGCGGCAGGGGAAATCCCGATGATTTCCTTGTTTTCCATGACAGCCGAGCCGGGGGGATGGTTGTACGGGAGGGACCGGCGAGCCGCCTCAACCAGACTGGACCACAGGGTGGTTGAGGCGGCTTCCCGCCTACGGACGTCGGCGGGGAGACGGTCCCGGTCCCCCGCCGCTAGAACACGATCTTGTAGTCGGCCGAGTTGGTGTTCAGTACGGTGGCGGCCGTACGCGGCTTGAACGGTGCCGCCGCCTGGCCCGTACCGGCGTAGAAGTAGGTCTTGCCGCCCGGCCCGTACGCGTACAGATCGGCGCGGCCGTCGCGGTTGGCGTCGCCGATCCCGACGAGCTGGGTGTACTCGTTCCAGCCGCCGCCGATCCGGACGCGCAGTTCGAACGAGCCGTCCCAGCGGCCCTGGTAGAGCCAGAGGACCCCGTCCTTGTCCCGGGCCACCAGATCGCCGTAGGCGCTGCCCGCGACATCGCCGACGGATGTGACCTCGTTGTAGATGTCCCAGCCCCAGCCGACCTTCGTGCGCGGGCTGAAGGCGGTGGGCTGGGTGTCGGTCCCGGGGTGGAAGTACAGATCGCCCTTGGTGTCCACGGCCACCACGTCCGGGGTTCTGCCGCTGCCGTGCTGGCCGCCCCCCGCGATATGGGTGTACGTCTGCCAGCCCCAGCCGATCTTCACCCCGTCGTTGAAGGGGGTGCCGAAGCCGTTGTCGTGGTGGAGCCAGACGTCACCGGCGGCGTCCCGGCCGATGAACGCCGTCCGGCCCTGCTGGACTCCGATGGACTCGATCCGGTCGTACTTGCCGAAGCCGGAGCCCACCTGCTTACGCCCGGCGCCCTGGAGCGCCTCGGCGGTGGGCTGGCTGTGCTCGTCCTCGGCGGGGACGTACGGCTGATAGGAGGTGTCCTCGCGCCACAGCCGGCCCGCCCCGTCGGTGACCAGCAGGTCCGGGGAGCCGTTGTCCGTCCAGTCGTGCGGGGCCTTGGCCCGCTTGACGGTGAACGTGCCGGTCGCGGTGGCGGCCGGGCCGATGCCGTCCCTGGGGACCGCCTTCAGGGTCCACTTGTACGGCCCGGAGGGCGCGTACCCCCTGTTGTTCACGCCGCCGATCCGGCCGTCCCAGTCGAGCCGCGGCGGGAAGTCCGTACCGTAGTCGCCCCTTTCGACCCGGGTGGTGTACGTCGTACCGGTGGCGGGCTGCTCCAGGGTGAGGGTGTATTCGGCCTCGTGGCGGGAGAGTTCCCAGGTCGCCACCAGATTCTCCCGGTCGAGGTCGACCTCGGCGGGAACGTTCGACTTGAGGAAGGTGATGCGGGTGGTGTCCCCGGTGGTGGCGATCTTCTCGGCGGTCGCGGTACCGGACGGCGCGGTGACCCGGTAGACGCCCTCGTCGCGGTCGAGCGTGCCGCCGGTCACCAACACCGAGCCGTCGGCGGCCGGGTGCATCGCGAAGGCCCGGTCCATCAGCTTCACCGGGGCGCGGCCGTCGGCGGCGACGGGCACGGTGTTGATCCGGGCCTTGGCCGGGTCGGGCCCGTCGTAGTACAGGTACTCCGTGCCGTAGACCACCTGTCCGCCGGTCAGCCCGATGAGCGGCTGCCAGGCGTGCGGGATCACCGTGCGCCGGATCTCGGCGCCGGTCGCACGGTCGACCACGACCAGGTTCGAGGTGCTTCCGTGGCCCTTCTCGGGGGACTCGATCCAGGCCATGTGCTCCGGCGTGGCCGCGGCGGCCATCGAGGAGAACCGGCCGGTGCCGATGGCGTGCACACCGGTCGCGGTCGCGGCGGCCGTGTCGATGACCGCGAGCTGGTTGCTTTCGAGCCGGACGACGGCCGTCCCCGGCCCCGATCCGATGACCCCGACTATCGACCGGGCCATCGGCGGCAGTCCGGTGACCTCGCGGTCGGTGACGTTCTCCCCGGACTTGCCGAGCAGTCTGATCGAGTTGCCCGCGTTGACGACGACGGTGCCGCCCACGGCGCCCAGGTACTTGTACCCGGTCGGCAGGTCGATCACGGTCTTCGTGCCGGGGGCTCCGGCGCTCAGATCGGTCAGGGTGATCTTCCGCTCGGTGGCGTCACCCGGCAGCACCAGCACGTCGTCGACGGCACCGGCGTACCTCAGTTCCTGGTGCCCGTAGGTCGCGACGGGGGTGACCGAGCCGTCGCTGGTACGGACCCAGCTCGCCGTGTACTGGTGAGTCGTCCCGTCCATCGGGGACCGGACGAGATAGCCGGTCTTCCCGGCGCTGAGCACCTGCGCGTGTTTGGCGATCTTCGGCAGGTTCTCGTTACGGGGCTGCTGTACGGCGCCGGACGCGACCGACGCCGTCACCGGTTCGGCGACGGCGGGCGCGGACAGCGCGAGGGGTCCCGCCGTGGCGGCGAGGGCCACGGCGACCGCGACGGCCGTCCTGCCCCGGGCCGGGCTCCGGCGGGCGGGCAGAGGGGATCGGGATATCCGGTTCATGGTCGGGTCTCCTAGAAAACGATCTTGTAGTCGGCGGAGTCGGTCGCCAGCACGGTCGTCGCCGTACGCGGCTTGAACGGCTGCGCCGCGTTCCCCGTACCGGCGTAGAAGAAGGTCCGGCCGTTCGGCCCGTACGCGTACAGATCGGCCCGGCCGTCCCGGTCGGCGTCGCCGATTCCGACGAGCTGGGTGTACTCGTTCCAGCCCCCGCCGATCCGGATCCGCGCCTCGAAGGTGCCGTCCGCCTTGCCCTGGTAGAGCCAGAGCACCCCGGCCGTGTCCCGGGCCACCAGATCGCCGAAGGACGTGCCCGCGATATCGCCGACGGACTCGACCTCGTTGTCGATGTCCCAGCCCCAGCCGACCTTCTTCCGCGCCGCGAGGGCGTTGGGGGTGCTGTTCGTGCCGGTGTGGAGGTACAGATCGCCCTTGCCGTCCACGGCCACCACGTCCGGGATGTCGTCGGCGTTCTGCCGACCGCCACCGGTGATCCCGGTATACGTCTGCCAGCCCCAGCCGATCTTCGTTGCCCGGCCGTCGACACCCCCGGCCTCGTCGGTGTGGTGCAGCCACAGATCACCCGCCGCGTCCCGGCCGATGAACGCGGGCACCGAGTGGTGCGTGCCGATGGACTGGATCCGGTTGTACTTGCCCCAGCCGCCGCCCACCTGCTCACGGGGCGGACCTTCGAGCACCATGGCATCGCCCACCTGGCGGAAGTGGGTGTCCTGACGCCACAGCCGGCCCGCCCCGTCGGTGACGAGTACGTCCGGGGAGCCGTTGTCCGTCCAGTCGTGCGGCGTCTTCGACCGCCTGACGTCGATCGTGCCGGTGGCCTCGGCCGACGGGCCGATGCCGTCGTGCGGCGTGGCCGTCACGGTCCATTTGTACCGGCCCGACCGGGCGTAGGCCCGGTTCGCCCCGTCACCGATGGTGCCGTCCCATTGGAGCATGGGCGCCGACTCGGGGTTCAGGGGATCCCCGGTGCCCAGGACCCGGGTGTGCTTCACACCGGTCGCCGGCTGTTCGAGGGTGAGGGTGAAGTCCGCCCGGTGCCGGGAGAACTCCCAATGGGCCTTCAGAACGCCGCTGTCGAGGTTCACCACGGCGGGCATGTCCGTCGACCGGAACGAGATCCGGGTGGTGTCGTCGCTCGACGCGACCTTGGTGACCGACGGCCCGGCGGCCGTATCGGCGACCCGGTAGACGCCCTCCTCCCGCTCCACCGTGCCGCCGGTCACCAGGACCGATCCGTCGGGGGCCGGGACCATGCCGAAGGCCCGGTCGAGGATCTTCACGGGGGTGCCGCCGCCGACGGGTGCGGCGTTGATCGCCGCCTCGGCGGCGGTGGGCCCGCTGTCGGCGTCGTAGGCCGTGCCGTAGAGCACCCGGTCGCCGGAGAGTGCGACCATCGGCCAGTCCGCATGGGGGAGTTCGGTACGCCGCAGCTCGGCGCCGGTCGTCCGGTCCACGACCACCAGCGTCGACGGGTCGGTGTGTCCGCGCGGGGTCTCCAGCCAGGCCAGACGTGTGGCGGAGACCGCCACCGACAGGCGGGCGTAGAAGTCGGTCGCGGTGACTTCGTGCAGACTCGTCACGGCGGCGGTGGCGAGGTCGACGACCGCGATCCGGTTGCCCGACAGCCGGACGACGGCCGCGTCCGGCGCCACCGCGTCGATCCCGACGACGGTCTGTCCGGCGGGGAGCCCGGTCACCTGACGCCCGGTTTGCGCGCCGCCGGACTTGGAGATCAGCTCGACCCGGGCGCCGTCGGAGGCGATGACGGTGGAACCCGTGTGGGCCCGGTACGTGAGCGCGCCCGAAAGGCTGATCACGGTCTTGGTGCCGGGGGCTCCGGCGCTCAGATCGGTCAGTGTCACCCGCTCGCCGTCCACCTCTCCGGGCAGCACGACGACATCCGACATCCAGCCGGTGGGGACCTCCTGGCCGGAGGTGTACCGCTTGAGCGGGGTCACCGAGCCGTCGCTCGTACGGACCCAGCTCAGGGTGTACGTCCCGGTCGCCGGGTCGAGGCCGGACCGGACGAGATACCCGGACTGCCCGGCGCTGAGCACCCGGGCGCCCCTGGCGAGCCGCGGCGGGTTCTCGTTCCGCCGTGACTGCCCCGAGGCGGTGGCCGCGGCATTCGCGGTTGCCGCGACCACCGCGGTCTGGGGGGACTTCGTCGTCGTGCCCGGTGCCGCGACGGCGGGGGACATCAGGGCCAGCGGGCCCGCCGTGACGGCGAGCGCCACGGCGGCGGCCGTGGTCAGCCGACCGCGACCGCCCCGTCCGGACTTGTGCTGAGCAATGGGGGGTTGCGACAAGGTCTGTCCTCTCACATCGGGAATCCATCACGATTTCCGTAACTTCTGTGACAAGTGGTGTGAGAGGAAGGTTGTAGAGCTATTTCACGGTGATAGCTGACACGTGGTAAAGGCCGGGATCAGAACACGACTTTGTAGTCGGTGGAATTGACGGACAGTACGGTGCTGGCCGTACGGGGCTTGAACGGTGTCGCGGCCTGGCCCGTACCGGCGTAGAAGAAGGTCCGGCCGTTCGGCCCGTACGCGTAGAGATCGGCCCGGCCGTCCCGGTTTCCGTCGCCGATCCCGACGAGTTGGGTGTACTCGTTCCAGCCCCCGCCGATCCGGCTGCGGGGGGCGAAGGTGCCGTCGCCCCTGCCCTGGTAGAGCCAGAGCACCCCGGACTTGTCCCGGGCCACCAGATCACCGGCGGGGCCGCCCGCGATGTTCCCGACGGCGGTGATCTCGTTGTAGATGTCCCAGCCCCAGCCGTTCTTGAACTTGGGCGCGAAGGGCACGTTCTGACGGCCCGTCCCCTTGTAGTAGTAGAGGTCGCCGTTCGGCTGGACGGCCACCATGTCGGTGATGCCGTCGGCGTCGATGTCGCTGCCGCCCGCGATCCGGTCGTAGACCTGCCAGCCGCCGCCGATCCGGGTCTCCTGGCGGTCGGGCGAGCCGAAGCCGTCCGCGTGGTGCAGCCAGAGCCCGCCGGTGGTGTCGCGGGCTACGACCGCCGTCCTGCCCTGCTGGACGCCTACGGACTCGATCAGGTCGTACTTGTCCCAGCCGGTGCCGACCTGCTTCCGCTCGACGCCGCTGAACACCTCCACGCCGTTCACCCGGGTGTTGTGGGTGTCCTCGCGCCACAGCCGCCCGGCCCCGTCGGTGACCAGGAGGTCCGGGGAGCCGTTCTCGGTCCAGTCGTGCGGGGACTTGGCCCGCTTGACGGTGAAGGTGCCCGTCTCGGTGGCGGCCGGGCCGATGCCGTCCCAGGGGGTGGCCGTCAGGGTCCAGGTGTACTGGCCCAGCGGGGCGTACCGTTCGGCGCCGGGCGCGCCGATGGTGCCGTCCCAGTTGAAGAACGGGGCCGTGTACATATCGCCGCCGCCCGCGCGGAAGTCGAGGTCGACGGTGTGCTTGATGCCCCGGGCGGGCTGCTCCAGGGTGAGGGTGAAGTCGGCCTGGTGCCGGGAGAGTTCCCAGCGGGCCCTCAGCGTGCCGGTGTCGAGGTCGACCTCGGCCGGTACGTCGGACTTCAGGAAGGAGATCCGGGTGGTGTCCCCGGTGTCCGCGATCTTCTCGGCATCGGACAAGGGGGTGTCGGGCGCGATCCGGTAGACCCCGTCGCCCGCGTGGACCGAACCGCCGGAGACCAGGAGCGTGCCGTCGGCCGCCGGGGCGAGGGCGAAGCCCCGGTCGAGGACCTGGGTGCCCTCGCCGCCGCCGCTGACCGGGGTGACGACGGTCGCCGCGCGCCCGACGGTGGGCCGCTCGTGGGGGTCGTACGCCGGGCCGTGGACGACCTTGTCGCCGGTGAGGCCGACGAACGAGCGGTGGGCGTACGTCACCGGCGCGGTCCAGCACACGCCAGAGGTCCGGTCGAAGACCTCCAGTTCGGACGCCGGGTCGGAGGTGACCCGGAGGTTCCAGACCACGGCGACATGGGTGGCCGAGACGGCGACGGCGACGGCTTCGCGGTCCGTTCCGCCGCCGAGGATCGGGGCGGCGCTCGCGGCGGTCAGGTCGATCGTCAGGAACTGGTTTCCCGCCAGGCCGACGACCGCTGTGCCGGGCCGGGCGGCGGTCAGATACTGCGGCCCGGCGCCGTGGGGCGTCTCGGTGACCAGACGGTCGGTGACGGTGTCACCGGACTTGGCCAGCAGCCGGACCTCGTGGCCCTTCGCGGCGACGACGGTGGCGCCCACCGCGCCCAGATACCGGTATCCGGCCGGGAGTTCGATCACGGTCCTGGTGCCGGGCGCCCCGGTACTCAGATCGGTCAGCGTCACCGTCTGCCCGGCCGCGTCGCCCGGCAGTACGACGGTGTCGGAGACCGCGCCCAAGTGCTGGACGCCCCGGCCCTCGTACTCCTTGAGCGGGGTCACCGAACCGTCGGCGGTCCTGACCCAGCTGAGGGTCCGCTTGCCGTTCGCGGCGACCGGGGACTCGATGAGATAGCCGCTCGATCCGGCGGCCACCACCTCGGAGCCCTTGGTGAGCCGCGGCAGGTTCTGGTTCCGCTGCCGCTCCTCGGCCGTCGTGGCCGACACCGGCTTGACGTCCGCGGCGGCGGGCGATGCCAGGGCCAGTGGTCCGGCGGTGACCGCGATCGCCACGGCGATCGCGGTCCCGAGCCGGGTCCGCGAGCCGGATACCTGGTTCCGTCGGGTCTTCGTCATACGCTTCCCCCTCCGTCCGCCGGGCGCGACGGCCCGGCGTCTTCGTCCGGCCGCCTTCCGGCCGCCGGGTCCTCTGCCCCCGTCCCCCGGGCGGTCCGCCCGGATCACCGGGTGATGGGCGGACCGCCGCGAGTCGGCGCGTACCGGTTGGTCGGGCCGGTACGGACGCGGGGTACGACCCGGGAGACCCGGCGATGGTTGTACGGCTCCCGCCCGTCGCGCGGTGATAGCCCGCCGGGGCCGGTGGGGCGTACGGGAGAGCCGGGATCCCCCGGCGGCCGGGTTCAGTGTGCGTGCGGCATCCCCGTGGTGTCGGGACGGCCGCGCGGCACCAGGAGTACGGAGAGCAGCGCGCTCGCCCCCGCCACGATCGCCAGCAGCAGATACGCGTCCGTGAAGGCGCCGGACGCGGTTCCGGTGATGCCCGCCGCCGCGACCGTGGAGACGGCGGCGACCCCGACCGAACCGCCCACCTCGTGGAAGGTGTTGACCACCCCGGAGGCGAGCCCGGCCTCCTCGTGGGCGACCATCGCCAGCGCCGTCGTGGTGGCGGTGACGAAGACCGCGCCGACCCCGAGGGACGCCACCACGAGACCCGGCAGGAACACCCCGTACACCGATGTGCCGTCGGAGAGCAGGGCGAGCGGTACGGCGCCGATCGTGGTGACCGCCATCCCGCCGGCCGCGCAGGCCCGGCTGCCGAGGGTGCCGACGAGCCGGGAGCCGAGATGGGCCCCGGCGGCGACCCCGACCGCGACCGGCAGGAAGACCAGACCGGTCTCCAGCGCGCCGAAGCCCCTGATGTGCTGGAGGTAGACGGAGCCGAGGAAGAAGAACGAGATCAGCAGGGCCGTCGCGACCAGCATCAGGAACGAACCGGCCAGCACCGGGCGGCGGGTGAACATCCGCAGATCCATCAGCGGTGCCCGGGTGGCCCGTTCGACCAGGGCGAAGGCGGCGTAGAGGGCTACGGAGCCGAAGAGGGCGAGCAGGGTGGGTCCGTCGCCCCAGCCGTCGTCGCCCGCGCGGACCAGACCGTAGATCAGGGCGCCGGTGGCGGCGGTGACCAGCAGCGCGCCGGGGGCGTCGAGCCGGACGCCGGGCGCGGGGGCGCGGCGCGGTACGAGGAGGGGGACGGCGGCCAGTACGGCGAGCCCGACGGGGACGTTGACGTAGAAGACCCATTCCCAGCCCGGTCCGTCGGTGAGCGCGCCGCCGGCCAGGACGCCGATGGCGGAGCCCGTACCGCCGATCGCGGCCCAGACTCCGAGCGCCTTGTGGCGTTCGGGGCCGTGGAAGGAGGTGGTGACGAAGGCGAGGGCGGCGGGCGACAGCAGGGCGGCGCCGACGCCCTGGGCGGCGCGGCCCGCGATCAGCCGGGCGGCGGTGTCGGCGAGGCCGGTGGCGAGGGACGCGGCGGTGAAGACGGCGAGGCCGGTCAGCATCACCGGCCGGGCGCCGAACGCGTCGGCGAGTCGTCCGCCGAGCAGCATCAGACCGCCGAAGCAGAGGGTGTAGACGGCGACGACCCAGGTCAGGGTGGCCCGGCCGAGGCCGAGGTCGGCGGCCATGTCGGGGAGCGCCACATTCACCACGGTGACATCGAGGACCAGCATGAACTGGGCCAGACAGATCACCGCGAGGGCCGCCCAGCGGCGGGGGTGCGCGGGGCCGGGCTCGTGATGCGCGGGGTGTGCGGGGTGCGGTGGGTGCGCGGGGGCTTGGTGTCCGGGCTGGTGGTGGGGGTGTTCCGTGGCGGTCATCGGGGCTCCTCGGCCTTCCGGTCCGGGTACGGACCTCTTCTTGAACTGTACGGTTCAGTTCATATGAACTCAACCGTACAGTTCAGATACGGGGGTACGATCGCCCCGTGGACCGCACCCCTGACCCCCACCCCCGCCCCACCGGCCCCCGCGCCGAACGCAAGCGGCAGGCCATCGTCACGGCCGCCCGGAAGCTCTTCCTCCGCGACGGCTTCGGGGTCGGCATGGACGCCATCGCCGCCGAGGCGGGCGTCTCGAAGGTGACCGTCTACAACCACTTCGGCAGCAAGGAAGCCCTCTTCACCGCCGTGGTCGCGGGCGCGCTCGACGAACCCGTCACCGACGGCGCCGCCACCGCCCGGCTGGACCGGCTGGCCGACGCGCCCGATCTGCGGGCCGCGTTCCTGGAGACGGCCCGGCACTGGGTGGCGGCGGTACGCGAGGACGGCGAGGTCGCGGCGCTGCGCGCCCTGGTCGCGGCCGAACTGCACCGCTTCCCCGAACTGGCCGACGCCTGGCAGCGGGGCGGCCCGACCCACCACCACCCCGAGGTCGCCGCCGTGCTCACGGCGCTGGTGGAACGGGGGCGGCTGGAGATCCCCGATCTGGAGGTCGCCACCATCCAGCTGCACGCCCTGCTGGTCCATCCGCATCTGGCCTTCGGCCACTACGGGGCGACCCTCGACGCCGCACTGACCGACCGGCTGCTGGTCAGCGGCGTCGACATGTTCCTGGGGCATTACGCGCCCCGCTGAGGCCCGTACGGCGGTCCGGACGCGGGTCCGGACCTCCGTCGAAGCCATGTCCGGGCCGTCGTCCGGGGCCACGCGCGGAGTTCACGTCCGGAGCCCGTCCGCGTACGACGCCGTACGGTCCGTACACCCGCCCCTGAGGCCCCGCCGCCCCGGCTATCCCCCGCCCCGCTGCCGCCGTCCCGCCTCCCGGGCCAGCTCCGCCACCCGCAGCCCCGCCTGGAACCTGGTCCGCGCCCCCAGGGTGTTCATGATCCGCCGCATCCGGCGCTCCACGGTCCGCTGCGCCACCCCCAGCCGCCGGGCGATGGCCCGGTCCGTGAGCCCCGAGGCGGAGAGCGCCAGCAGCCGCTCGTCGTCGTCCGAGAGACCGCCGCCGCGCCCCTCGGCCGGGCCGCCCGGGTAGAGCGGCAGGGCCCGCTGCCAGAGGAGTTCCCAGAGGCTCAGCAGACCGTCCAGCAGCGCCGACGAGCGCAGTACGAGGGCCGTCTCCCCGTCCCGTACCAGTGCCGCCGCCCGGTCCACCGCCAGCAGCGTCAGCGGCGCCTCCGCCAGGACCCGGCTCCGCTCCCCGAGCCGGGCCGCCGCCTCCCCGGCGGCGGCCAGCCGTTCGGGCGAGTCGAGCCAGCCGTGGTCGTAGATCGCCCGGCGGCGGACACCGCGGGCCGGTTCCCGGGGCGGTACGGGCGGTTCGCCGAGGGTCAGCACCTCCACCCGGGCGGTCTCCTGGAGCCGTAAGGCGAACCGGGCCGCCGCCTCCGGACCGCAGACCAGCGGCTCCACGGCCCGCCGGGCGCCCGCCGACCCGGCGCCGGACCGGAAGCCGTCGGCCAGCCCGGCGGCGACCAGCCGGGCCCGCTCGATCTCGGCCCGCCGCCGCAGGGCCAGGGCCTCCAGCGCCACTTCGGGCGGGGCCGGGCCGAACCGGGCCGGGCGGCCACCGGGCGCCCGGGCGACCAGGCCCCGCAGTTCGAGCGCCCGGATCCGGCGCCGGACCCGGGCGGGGTCCCAGCCGGTGGCGGCGGCGAGTTCGGCGACGGTCGCCCCGGGGCGGGCCAGCACCGCGCGGTAGAGGGCCTCCTCACCGGCCGGGACCCCGAGCGCGCCGAGCCCGTACGGTTCGCCGCCGGGCGGGTGCCGTTCGCCGCCGGGCTCGTACGACTCACCACCGGGCGCGGGCCGTTCGTCACCACACCCGTACGAGTCACCGCCGGACCCGGGCCGTTCGTCACCACGCCCGGCCGGTTCGCCACCGGGCCCGGGCCGTTCACCGCCCGACGTGCGCGGCCGCGCGCCGGGCCCGTACGGCTCCCCGGCCGCCGGGTCGTCCCCGCCCGTCCCCGTCATCCCGCAGCGCCCCCGCCCCGCTTCCGCCGACCGTGCAGGGAAAGGTACAGACCACTCGGCGCCGCATCTAGAGACCGGCGGCGGAAAGCCGACAGTGGCGGAAAGCCGCCCCGCCCGACCGGCTTCCGGAGTGGTCCAGACCAAGTAGCTTGACCAGTTGATCGTCTGAACGTCCTGAGCACGGCCACGCACCCCTTACCCCAGGGAGAGCCATGTTCAAGAAGAGAACCCCCCACCCATCCCCCCACCGGGGCCGCCGGCGCCCCCACCGGATCCGCAACCGCATTGCGGCGCTGGTCGCCGCCCTCGTCCTCCCCCTCGCCGGGCTGACCGGGCTCACCGCGTCGCCCGCCCAGGCCGCCGGAACCCTCACCGCCACCTTCACCACCGAGAACAACGGCTCCTGGTGGCGCGGTATCTACACCATCCGCAACAGCGGCACCGCCGCCGTCAACGGCTGGACCCTGGACTTCACCCTGCCACCCGGGGTCACCGTCACCGGGCACTACCACGGCGACGCCACCGTCACCGGCAACCGGGTCTCGGTGAAGAACGCCCACTACAACGGGACGATCCCGGCGGGCGGCACCAGCAACCCGTGGAGCTACTGGTTCATCGGCAACGGCCCGGTCGGCACCCCCACCGGATGCACCGTCAACGGCGACAAGTGCGACGGCACACCCGACGTACCGCCCACCGCGCCCGGCGCCCCGCAGATCGTCTCCGTCACCGCCAGGACCGCCGCGCTCTCCTGGCCCGCCTCCTCCCCCGGCGACTACCAGGTCGCCTCGTACGACGTCTTCAGCAACGGCGTCCTCGTCGCCAACACCACCACCACCGACGCCACCGTCACCGGCCTCACCCCGGCGACCGCGTACACCTTCACCGTCCGCGCCAAGGACACCCGGGGCAATACCGGCCCGCTGAGCCCACCGGCGAATGCCCGTACGGTCGACCCGGCGAGCGACCCCGTACCACCGAGCGCGCCCACCGATCTGCGCTCCACCGCCAAGACCGCCACCACGGCGGCCCTCGCCTGGAACGCCTCCACCGACAACGTCGCCGTCGCCGCCTACGACGTCTACCGGGGCACGACCCTGGTCAAGACGGTCGGCGCGGCCACCACCACGACCACCGTCACCGGTCTGTCGCCCGCGACCGCGTACACCTTCACCGTGAAGGCCCGCGACACCGCCGACAACTCCTCCGCCCCCTCCAACGCCCTGCGCGTCACCACCGACGACGTCGCCGGACCCGGGAACTACCTCAAGGTCGGCTACTTCATCCAGTGGGGCCTCTACGGCCGGCAGTACTTCGTCAAGAACCTCGACACCTCCGGCGCCGCCGCCAAGCTCGATGTCGTCAACTACGCCTTCGAGAACATCGACCCGGTGAATCTGACCTGCCAGGCGGGCGTCACCAAGGGCGTCTCCGGCAACCCCCAGGACCCCGACGAGGGCACCGGCGCCGGGGACGCGGACGCCGACTACGCCCGGCCCTTCTCCGCCGCCCAGTCCGTGGACGGCGTCGCCGACGACGGCTGGGCCAAACTGCGCGGCAACTTCAACCAGATCAAGAAGCTGAAGGCCAAGCACCCGCACCTCAAGTTCGTGGTCTCCCTCGGCGGCTGGACCTTCTCCAAGTTCTTCTCGGACGCCGCCGCCACCCCGGCCTCCCGGGAGAAGTTCGTCCGCTCCTGCGTCGACGTCTGGATCAAGGGCAATCTGCCCGTCTACAACGGCGCGGGCGGCCCCGGCACCGGCGCCGGGGTCTTCGACGGCATCGACATCGACTGGGAGTGGCCGGGCTCCGAAGGCCATCCCGGTAATATCTTCCGCCCGCAGGACAAGGACAATCTGACTGCCCTGCTGGCCGAGTTCCGCCGTCAGCTCGACGCGCTCGGCGGCGAGCACCGGCTGCTCACGGCCTTCACCCCGGCCGACCCGGCGAAGATCGCGGCGGGCTGGGACCTGACGAAGATCTTCGACTATCTGGACTTCGCCAACGTCCAGGGGTACGACTTCCACGGCTCCGGCAGCGACAACTCGTGGGAACCCCTCCGCACCGGCCACCAGGCCAATCTGCACCGGGACGCCCAGGATCCGTACCCGTTCGACTTCAGTATCGAGAAGGCCGTCCAGACCTATCTCGACGCCGGGGTCAACCCGCGGAAGCTGACCGTCGGCTTCCCGTTCTACGGCCGCGGCTGGAAGGACGTGGCCGCCGGGCCCGCGGGCACCAACGGCGAATGGCAGACCGCGAACGGCGCGGCACCCGGCCAGTTCCCGGAGGAGGCCGGGATCCGCGGGTACGCCAATATGCTCGCCGCCTATCCGAATATGACCGTCCACCACGACGCCCAGTCGATCTCCACCTACGGCTACACCGGACCCGGCGGCACCTGGTGGAGCTTCGACGACGCCTGGTCCATCGGGAAGAAAACCGACTGGATCAAGGCCAAGGGCCTGCTCGGCGGCATGGTCTGGGAGATGTCCGGCGACACCCCGAACGGCACCTTGATGAACGCCCTGCACACCGGACTCCCGTGACCCCGGCCACCCCGGCCGGGACACCGGTCCCGATCCGGACCACCGTGATCCGCGCCCGGCGGCGGTGACCGGTGGAGCCGCGGCGGCCGGACGCCCACGCCCGGCCCCCCCGCCCCACACCCCCGCGCCGCGGACGGCACACCCAC